>CAZUGW010000119.1:0-4151 GCA_964620055.1 uncultured bacterium | reverse complement strand
CACCGTAGCTCTGAACTACCTCCCCAGGAACGTGGAATCGGTCCTCGAGCGGGATTCTCAGGCGCTCAACCCACACATCGGCGACTGCCCTCGCCTCATCGCGCAGATCGTTACGAGCGATCTGCGCGCGCCCGTGAGCCTTGATCAGGCGGCGGAGCGCCCGAAGCCGTTTCTTCATCTCCGCAAGGGCGTCGAGCACTTGTGCCTTCATCGTGGTTACTCAGCCTGGGCGAGCGACTTGATAAGCTCTGCCAGCTTGATCTCCCCATCATCGCTCAACTTCTGCGCCCCGCCGTTCGGCGTCACATCCCCTTGGAACAGATCGCGGTTCCTCTTGAGGATTGCGGCGAAGTTCTGCTTGTCGTAGCAGCCTTTGTCCTGGCATTGGGCGCGAATGCTCTCGGCGTCCACCTCAAATCTCTGGGCCTCGAGGGCCCTCTTCAGCGCCAGGAGCAACGCCCACTCGGCCTGTGCCGCGGCGATTCTCCCTACCTTAGGCTGTCGGGTGAAATGAACCGCTCCGTCGTCCATCATGACAACAGTCTCCAGTTGCTGCTCGGTCACCTTGCGTCGTCTGAGGAAGGCGATCACCGGCGCGTTCAGTCTGAGCCCTTCGCTCCCCACTACGCGCCGATCCGGCATACTGGGGTCGTCGGGAGGCTCGATCCGCGCCACAGTCGCTGGCGCTCCCCGCAAGAGCGAAGCCAGGAGCATCTCGAAGCACTTGTCGCGGAACGGCTCGGGGACACTCTGACAGATACCTACGATCTCCTCGATTGAGGCCTTCAACTCCTGGTAGTCCATTGCTGTCTCCTTGATAGCGCCTGTGTTTGACTGCAGAGGTACCGTTTGCAGCAGCACCCATGATCACCCTCCGCCCTCACTCATCCTCCTCCTTCACCCTCGCCACTCCCGCCACGTGATCGCCTCCGCCCCTCACTCCGTCCCCACCCCGACCAATTCCCCATGCGACCGCGGTTCCGGCGCTGGCAGGCCTTGCTCTTGCAGGGCCTCGAGGTGTAGCGCGATCACCTCCCGCACCAGGCGTAGTGCCTCTTGCTCCGTCTCGCCCACGGCCGCGCACCCCGGCAGATCGGGTACGGATGCGCCGACATTCATCTCCCCGCGCTCAATCACCACCAGGTAGGTCATCGTTGCTCCGCGTCTAGGCCCCCATCTCTCGGCTGATATCTATGCCGTCGCTTACTCAATGATAGCATATCCGACGACGTCCCTGATAGCGCCCTCCTCGCCTCTCGATACCAACCAACCTCCCTTTCGCTCAGACGCGATTTCCCCCTTTTCCATCACTTCTTGTCACCATGAATGTCAAGCAACTTACCTGCTTTTCCCCCTTACCCTCTTGACAGCCTATGGTATAGTGTCGTGGGAAGTGTCCCAAACCTCCCACTCAGAGCAAAACACACCAGGGCCGGCTCGTCGAGCTGCCCCTTTCATCTTCTCTGTGTCTTTGTGCCTTTGAGCCTTTGTGTCGAAATGCCGTTGCCGTTTCTCTCGTCCCTTTGTGTCCCTTCGTGCCCTTAGTGCTCTTTGTGTTGAAAGGCCTTTGCCGCTCTACCTACCGAGGAGGAACTGACATGAACCACCTGACCCTACCGGCCGCACCCCCCCGACCCTCCGCGCCTTGCCCAACCAGTCTCCAAACGAGAGACTCCAAGTCTCCGCAATCCGCTCCGATTCGCAGACTCCCGCCCCTGATTCAGAGACGAGTCCCTGGCCTCAATCCCCGATCCCCTACTCCCCGCTCCCTCCGCTCGCCTCCTCCGCCCCACCCTGAGCGGAGCGAAGGGGAAGCAGCGCCGCCTCCCTCCCTCCTGGCCCCCGGCCCGTGGTCCCCGGCCCCTGCGTCTACAACTCGTAGCCTCCTCCCGTCTCCGCGTAGATACCCCTTACCGCTGCGACGGAGAGACGGTCCTCACTCATCCTCCTCCTTCACCACTCTCGCCACTCCCGCCACGTGATCGTCCGCGTCCAACCGAATCAGCCGCACGCCTTGGGTGGAGCGGCCGATGCGGCGGAGGGCGTCTACTTTCTGCCGGATAACCTGGCCTGCGGTGGTGATGATCATCAGGTCGTTGTCCTCGTCCACCATGAGCATGCCGACGATCGGGCCGTTCCGCAAGCTGACGTTCATGGTCTTCACGCCGAGGCCGCCGCGGGATTGGAGGCGGTACTCGGTGATCGCGGTGCGCTTGCCATAGCCTTCGTCGGTCGCAACAAGCACGTCGGCCTTCTCCCGTGCCACGGCCAGCCCAATCACGGAGTCGCCCGGCCGGAGCCTGATGCCCCGCACTCCTGCCGCGGTGCGACCCATGAAGCGCACTTCCTCCTCCGCGAAGCGGATGGACATGCCTCTCTCGGTGACGATGAGAATCTCGCGGCTCCCGTCCGTCTCGGCCACCCACTGGAGCTCGTCGTCCTCGGCCAGGCCGATGGCGATGATCCCGCCCTTGAGCCGGGTGTCGTGCTCGCTCAGCTTGGTCTTCTTTACCACGCCGCGCTTCGTCGCCATGAACAGGTAGCGGTCCTCCGGGAACTCCTTGATCGCGCGCACCGCGGTGACCCGCTCGCCCTGGTCAATCTGAATCAGGTTGATGGCCGCGGAGCCGCGCGCCTGGCGGCTCGCCAGCGGAATCTCGTGCCCGCGGAGGCGATACACCTTGCCCCGGTTGGTGAAGAAGCAAATAGTGGTGTGCGTGCTCGCCACGAAGAGGTGCTCGACGATGTCCTCTTCTTTGCGGTTGAGGCCGATCACGCCCTTGCCGCCGCGGCCCTGCGTGCGGTAGGTGTCCAGGGGCAGCCGCTTGATGTAGCCGTCCCGGGTCATGGTGATCACCATCTCCTCTTCCGCGATCAGGTCCTCGACGTTGATGTCCTCCGCCTCCGCCGATCTGATCTGCGTGCGCCGCGCGTCGCCGCGCTTGGACTTCAGGTCGAGCAGCTCCTCCTTCACGATCTGCATCACCTGGCGCGGCTGCCACTTGTTCTTGCGGAGCCAGGCGCGGGTGAGTTCGACGCGCTCCTCCTGACCCACATAGCCCGACAGCTCCGCGCCGAGAATGTCCTCGAGCTGGGCGATGGTCTTGATCACCTCGAGGTACTCCTGCTCGATCTTCTCGCGCTCAAGGCTGGTGAGGCGCTGCAGCATCAATTCGAGGATGGCCTGGGCCTGGCGCTCGGAGAGCTTGAAGCGCTCCATCAGCTTCTCCCGCGCGGCCCCGGGGTTGGCGGCCTGGCGGATGATCTGGATGATCTCGTCCAGGTTCTTGAGCGCGACGCGATAGCCCTCCAGGATATGGGCGCGCTGCTGCGCCTTGTCGAGGTCGTGCTGGCAGCGCAGGACCACCACTTCCCGCCGATGGTCGAGGAAGTGGAAGATGAAGTCCTTCAGTCCCAGCGTGCGCGGCACCAGCGGCACCGGCTGGCCGGGCTTCTGGGCAGAGCGCTCGGGGATCAGCCCCACCGCGTTGACCGGGAAGGTGGTGCGCATCCGGGTGAGCTTGTAGAGCTGGTTGAGCAGCACGTGCGGGTTGGCCTCGCGCTTCAGCTCGATCACCACCCGCATCCCCTTGCGGTCGGATTCGTCCCGCAGGTTGGCGATTCCCTGGACCTTCTTGGTGGTCACCAACTCCGCGATCTGCTCGACCAACTGGGCCTTGTTCACCTGGTAGGGCAGCTCGGTGATGATGATGGCGGTACGCCCCGAGTCCTGCGGCTCGATGTTCGCCCGCGCCTGCATGGTGATGGAGCCGCGGCCGGTCTCGTAGGCCTGCTTGATGCCGGAGCGGCCAAGGATCATGGCGCCGGTGGGGAAGTCCGGGCCGGGGATGACCTTCATCAGCTTCTCGAGCGTGACCTCGGGGTCGTCAATCACCAGCGCACAGGCGTCCACCACCTCGCCCAGGTTGTGCGGCGGGATGTTGGTGGCCATGCCCACCGCGATGCCCGAGGCGCCGTTGCACAGCAAGTTGGGGAAGCGCGCGGGGAGGACGGTGGGCTCCTCGCGGGTCTGATCGTAGTTGGCGATGAAATCCACGGTGTCGCGGTCAATATCGGCCAGCATCTCCGCGCCGTAGGCCGACATCCGCGCCTCGGTATAACGCATCGCCGCGGGCGGGTCGCCGTCCACC
>CAZUGW010000118.1:5529-9381 GCA_964620055.1 uncultured bacterium | reverse complement strand
GTCACCAACTGGGAGCAATTCGCGCGCTACCCGTGGCCCACGGTCACGGACGCCTCCTTCCGCACCCTGGAGGCGGTGGGGCGGAACCTGCCCGAGGGAATGAAGGTCATCCCCACTATCCCCGGCGGGCCGTTGGAGAACATCACCTTCATGATGGGCTTCGAGGCCTTCAGCTACGCCCTGGTGGAGCAGCCCGACCTCGTCGCGGCGATGGCGCAGAAGATTGACGAGGTTCTCTGCCAGGTGGTGGAGGTGACCGCCTCCCTGGACTTCGTGGGCGCGCAGTGGCTGAACGACGATATGGGCTTCAAGGGCGGCACGCTGGCGTCACCGGCGGCGTTGCGCCAGTACGTCTTCCCCACGCAGAAGCGCATCTGCGAGATCGTCCACCGCCACGGCAAGCCGGTCCTGATGCACTCCTGCGGCAAGCTGGACGCGATCACGGACGAGTTGATTGACGACGTGGGCATAGATGCGAAGCATTCCTTCGAGGACGTGATCATGCCGGTGTGGGAGGCGAAGCGGAAGTGGGGCCACCGCATGGCCCTGCTCGGCGGGGTGGATATGGACGTGCTCGCCCGCGGCAGCGAGGAGCAGGTGCGGGCCTACACGCGCCGGTGCCTCGAGGAGTGCGCCCCCGGCGGCGGGTGGGCCTTGGGATCGGGCAACACGGTGGCGAACTACGTGCCGGTGAAGAACTTTCTGGCAATGTTGGAGGAGGGGTGGCAGTACGGGCGATGACCTGGCGCCGAAGCAGGACGAGATCCTACCGAGCAAGAGAGGGGAAGAAGTCTTCGGCAGCGTCGTGCTCGACGCAGGTTTGGGAACCTGCGCTACCGCAAGGCCTCGATGGCGTCGTCCGCCTGCTTTCTGAATCCGCTCCAGCCGCCCGTCAATGACCGCTCGTCGCGGTCGCCGAGTCTGAAGGCGGCGAGGCGAGAGGTGAGGATCTTCTGCGCGGCCGCAGCGGCGGGGGTGTTGGACTTCTGTCTGGATAGCCGGTCGAGTGTCAGGAGTCGGCGGTAGTCGTCCAGACCTTCGCGTAGTTGCTCGAAGTGAATGGCGGGGACGAGCTCGCCGTCAGGGGTGGCGTTGCACCAGGCGTAGTCGTCCTCGCGGCAATCCAGCGCGTAGTAGGGGTCGCCCGCCACCACGTTCCAATGCCAGGACAGGCGGAACTTGAGGCCGAACTGCTTCGCCGCTTTGTAGAGATACACGCCGTAGGTCCAGCGATTGCCGCCGTTGTAAAACCCCCAGTCATCACCCGCGGCCTGAAGCGCCTTGATCCCTGCCTCGTCATGGGAGTTCAGGTCGGGCGCGTGGAGGGCCTTGGCGAAGAGGTAGTGCGGGTCCTTCGGGTCGCTGCCCGTGAAGCTGGTGGCCGCGGTGAAGAACGGCGGACCTTGCGGGAAGGCCTGGCGGTAGGCGGCGGCGTTCTCCGTCGCGGCGGTGACCGCGTCGCCGATCGGCTCATCCCCCAGATTCCAGTAGACCGGCAGCCACTGCTGCTCGTCGGCATGGCGCTGAATCGCGCCGAACACGGCCTTGACGAACTGGCTGTAATCCGTGAACCCGGCCGCCGTCATCGCCGCGGTGTCCTGGAAGTAGAGGTTGAGGCCGTAGAGCGGGCAGTAGGTCACCACCGGCCTCTTGAAGCCGAGTTCGCGCGCCAGCTTCATCTGCGCGTCGCCCGCCGTGAAGTCCAGCACCGGCTTCCCGTCCTTGAACCCCTGGTACGAGACGACGGGCAAACCGCTGAACGTCGTGAAGCCATACTCCCGCAGCTTGCGCAGGCTCTGCGCCGCCATACGGTCGTTCCACGCCTTCGCCTCCGCCCCCGGCCAGGGGAGGTCAATGGTGTAACCCCACGGCCCGGCCGGCATATCCACCGCCTCGAGCGTGCCTTTGCGGACGCGGAACTGCACCGGCACGTCGGACGCGTCGCCGCGCTCCGGCGTGATGGTCACCACGCCTTTGTACCCCCCCGGCTTCGCGTTCGCCGGGACCTTCACCGTCAACCAGAATTGCCGCGTGATCCCACTGGGCATGTCCACGGAGTTGCGCGGCAGGATGAGCCGCGGGCTGATGGTATAGACCGACCCCTCCATGGTCACGCGTGTGACGCGATAGGAGACATAGCCGACGCGGATCGCGTCCGCCGGGATCTTCCCGCTCGGTCCTTTCAGATCGCCCGCGGTCACCGTCACCTTGCCGAGATCGCGCGATGGCGCTATCGCCACGGTGAGCGGCTCCATCTCACCCGCGAAGGCCTCGGCCGTCAGCGGCTTGCCGACCTCTGACTTGAGCGGCGTGTCGTTGTAGTAGACGTCCTGCATGTAGTCGCGGGTGAAGACCACGTAGCCGCGGTCACTCGGCGGGAGCGCGTCGCCGGTGGGCCGGTGGAGGACGCGCTTGAAGTAGTTGTCGAAATGGAAGCGGCGGCGGTCCGCAACGTACTGCAGGAACCGCTCGCCCTGCGCGGCCTTCTCCGCGGGGAAGATGACCACGGCGGAGACGCTGCAGGCCCAGTTCTCGCCCGAGAAGTCGAGATTGAGCTGCCCGTCCTTCACCGCCACCTCGAAGGTCTTCTCCTGGTAGTAGGCCTTCTGATACTTGTCGAAAGTATTCTCGGTGGGCAGATCCTCGGAGTCCCAGAAGCGGAAGTACTTGCGCTTGAGGCCCTCCAGGTCCATGGTGTCGGTGACGACCGGCGCGCCTTCTGCGAGGATAGAGCGCTTGGTATAGGTCTGGTAATCCCCCCAGAAACCGGACGGGTTATCCATGTTCACGAAAACGCGGTACTTCCCGTTCGGCACGTCCACGGCGAGGCCGCCGGACTCGAGGCAGATGAAGTCCTGATAAAGCGGGTCGGGCTGAAGCACGTCGTGGGCCTGCCAGATCTTGGCGTTGAGCAGGCCGTACCCGCGGCTCTGACTGTAGAGCGTGGCGGGAGTGAGCTGCGTGAAGCCCTCCATCACCGGGCTGGTCCCGGTCCCGAGATCGAAGGCGTGGAGGCCGTCGAAGAGCATCTGCTGCGTCTCGGTGTCGCGCTCCAGGCGGACGTTGTCTATGAACAACGGCGCCTGCGGCTGGTCCGGAATCCCGAAGACGAGTCGGGTGATGCCGGTGAGGAGCAGCGGCCGGCCTGGCCGCGACTTCTCGCCGACGTAGAGCTGCTTCACGGGGAGGACGAGCGTGCTCGCACCGGGCGGGACAACAGTATTGTAGTTGACGCGGGTCCAGTAACCCGTGGTGGCCGTATCCCGAATCTCCACATACAGGTCCATCGGGTCTTTCGCGTCGGTGTAGAGATCAACCTTGAGATAGTCGTAGCCGGTCCAGTCCTGTGGCGCGTCCGTGGAGGCATAGCCGGCGTCCAGGCGGAGGGCCGTGCTGCCCTGCGTGGCGTGCTGGGAGGCGACGGCTCCGCCGCTGAAAGGGTTGGCGTCCTCGAAGTCGGCGAGGAGCTTGACGTCGCCTGCCCCGGCCAGGGCGGCCGTGCCCAGGACGAGCAGAGAGAGTGTGAGAGCGAGGCGAGCGATCAGTTTCATCCGCACGGCACCTCCGGCGTAATGGAGGAGGGATTCTGCCTGTAGGGCGGGTGTACCTACCCCCGCCGGTAGCTTTGCCCTTCCAGCCAGTCCTCCCGGCCGTTGCGCCAGGTGATCGTGGCGCAGGTGCGGGTGACTAAGCCGTCGGGATCGGGCGGGAACCGGGTCCAGTCGGGCCACCAGAAGTTGACGATGTGGCGGAGGTCGCGGCGGCGCCACTCGGCGCAATCGGCGTGGTACGGGCCCCCGACCTCGATGTTGAGGCCGCCGATGACGCCACATTCCTCGGCGCCGCCCCTGC
>CAZUGW010000118.1:0-5519 GCA_964620055.1 uncultured bacterium | reverse complement strand
CGCCTCACTGCTGTCATGGGGGCTCTCCCCTCGGCTACCACTGATCTGCTCCCTCCATGCCTCCTCCTGCGTTCCGTCGCCTTGACGCACCCGCGGCGGCCGGGATATACTCGAATTACGCCCCGCGGAGGGGTGTCCGAGCTGGTCTAAGGAGCGCGACTGGAAATCGCGTAGGCGCTGAAAGGTGCCTCGCGGGTTCGAATCCCGCCCCCTCCGCCATTGTGGTTCGCCCCTCGCTTCTACTTCGCCGCGTCCGGCGCCGACCAGATCACCTTGCCCTTCTCGTCGTAGAGCGTGGCCGAGGAGCCCTCTTTTCCGACCGACAGACCGGCGCGCAGTTGCCCCTCTTTGTCCCGCATCCGGAGCATGCTGCCATCCGGCACCAGGACCAGCGCGGCCCGCTCCTTGCCGTCAGACTGCCATAGACCCAGCGCCGGGCTGCCGTCGGGGAAGAGCAACAGGGCGGCCCGGTCCGTGCCCTTCTCGTCTTTGAGTCGCACCGACGGCGCGCCGTCGTCACCGAGGGTCACCGCCACCCGGGGCTTACCGTTCTTGTCGGCCAACGCCAGACTCGGCGCGCCTGTCTCGTTGGTGGTGAGCAGCGCGCGCACCTGCCCTTTCCCATCTACCAACTCGAAGCGCTCCGCCTGCACCACTCGCAGGGCCGCCAGCTTCTCCTGCGCCACCACCCCGGCCGCCACCAAGCCCAACACCAGCACCGCCATCAGCACGACCCACTTCGTCTTGCCCATCATCGTCCTCCTCTGGATTCCGCGACACGATAGGAGTGGTCTTGCCTACTCCCGCCAGGAGTCCTGCTGCCTCCCGGCGCGAGATGGACTCGGATAGAGAGGCCGGTGGCCGCAGGTCCTGTCGCTGCGAGTGCGAATCAAGAGAAAGGAAGGGGAGTCCGAGAGGACTCCCCCAGTGCGTATCTGACAGGTCATGGGAATGAGCAGTAGGCAGAAGGTGACGATCAGCACGGCCTGTTTCGGGCTGCGCGATCCGGGGGACGCGCGGCCCGCGAACACGAAGGCCCAGAATCTTCGGAAGACCGTGGCGCTGGCGGCGGAAGCGGCCTCTCGGCACAGCGATCTGCTGGTCCTGCCGGAACTGTTCGCGACCAAGCAGACCGGGATGGAGCCGCGGGAGATGGCCGAATCCGTGCCCGGCGGCGAGATCTCGCAGACGCTGGCGGAGGCCGCGCGGAAGCACGGGATGTACATCGCCGGGTGCCTGTACGAGCAGAAGGCCGACGGCATGTACAACACCGTGGCGATCTTCGACCGGAAGGGTGAGCTGCTGGGCAGATACCACAAGGTGCACCTCGCGCCGGGCGAGGAGGCGGTGGCCAGACCGGGCCGCGAGTACCCCGTGTTCGCGACGGACTTCGGGAAGCTCGGGGCGGTGGTGTGCTATGACCTCAACTTCCCGGAGGCGACACGCAGCCTCGCGCTCGACGGCGCGGAGATCATCCTCTGGCCCACCATGTTCTCAGAGCCGCGGGCGCATTACACCGACGTGCTGATGCGGGCGCGGGCGATCGAGAACCAGGTATGGCTCGTCTCCTCGAACTACGCGCAGCCAGGGATGGAGTTCGGGTCGGTGCATATCGGGCGGAGCGCGATCATTGACTGGGATGGGATGGTCTTGGCCGACACGGGTCGGCGGGACGGACTGGCGACGGCCACGATCAACCTCGACGAGCGCGGACCGCTGGCAGGCATGCCGCGGCGGCTGTTGGACGATAGAATGCCGCAGACCTACGGACGACTGGTGCAGCCAAAACAAGCGCACACGGAGACGAACGAATGAGAGCAATCTGTGCCGCGTTGTTGGCGATAGTCTTCCTGCCCGGATGCACCGCCTTCGCCTCTTCCGGGGTGAAATCGCAGAGAGTCGTGGTGGAAGCACCGACTGTGCATTGTCTGGGGGCGAGGTGGTACATCTCGGGCGATGACAATGGCAACGCCTCCGTCCGCGTGGAGTACCGCGCTAAAGGCGCGCGCATTTGGCGCGAGGCCATGCCGATGTTCCGGGTCGGCGATGGGCCGGATGACCAGTCCGGTGAGAAGCGCCTGGAGAGCGGCGGCGCGGACAAGTGGCCGTTCGCGCTGGGCAACTTCTTCGCGGGGAGCGTCTTCGATCTCAAGCCGGACACCGAGTATGAGATTCGCATGACGCTGTCCGATCCCGACGGCGGCAGGTTCATCGAGACACGGATGGCGCACACCAAGCGCATCCCGGTCGCGCCGAAACCGCGGCGGGTGCTGCACGTGGTTCCCGGGGCCGGCGGCGGGAAGGGGACGAAAGTCGATCCCTTCCGCGGCCTGGCGGCGGCTAACGCGGCGGCGCGGCCGGGGGATATGATCCTGGTGCACGCGGGGGTGTACCCGGGGACGTTCGAGATCACGCAGAGCGGGACCGCGGAGGCGCCGATCGTGTGGCGCGGCGCGGGCGACGGCGAGGCCGTGATTGATGGCGCGGGCCGCGGGGAGAACGGCGGCCCGGCGCCACGTGGGGTGAGTGCGCATCAGCGGCGCTACCTCTTCTTCCAGGGCATTAACGTGCGCAACAGCGAGTACGCGTTCGTGGCCCATGGCGCGTCGGACCTGACCATTCAGCGCTGCCGGTTCTATCGGAACGAGTTCGGCTTCACCGCCCATAACAACGAGCCGCTGATGCGCAACTTCTACGTCTCGGACAACGTGATGGAAGGGACCTCCACCTGGCCGCGCACCAAGGGGATCGAGGACGCGCGGGCGGTGCAGGTCTCGGGTGAGGGACATGACATCTGCTACAACCGCATCCGCGGCTTCGGCGACGGGATTGACATCATGGGCTCGCCTCCCGGGCGCGCGATAGACTTCTACAACAACGAGCTCTCGGAATGCACCGATGACGCCATCGAGTTGGATTACGGTCAGAGCAACGTGCGCGCGTTCCGCAATCACATCACCAACTGCTTCGAGGGGATCAGCACCCAGCCGCTCTTCGGCGGCCCGGCCTACATCTTTCGCAATGCGATGTACAACCTCGAGTACACTCCCTTCAAGATGCACAACAACCCGTCGGGGGTGCTGCTCTTCCACAACACCATCGTGAAGACCGAGCTCCCCTGGCCTCTCTGGACCAACGCGGCCGTGGGCAAGCTCATGTCCCGCAACAACCTGTTCGTGGGTGGGCAGGCGAATCACGCGATGGAGTTCTCGCCGCGAGTGGCGAGTATGGACTGCGACTACGACGGCTTCGCGGGCGGGCCTTATCCCGAGTTCGCGCGCTTGCAGGATCGTCGCTTCATCACCTTCGACGACTTCCGCGCGAAGAGCGGCATCGAGCGCCACGCCGCGTGGCTGGGCGAGGCGGTTCCCTTCGCGTCGGGCGTGACCGTGCCGGCCGACCGGAAGACGCAGTTCCAGATCAGAATCAACGACCTGCGGCTCGCGAAGGGGTCGAAGGCCGTGGACGCGGGAGCGATGCTGCCGAACCTGGACGATGGCTATACCGGCAAGGCGCCGGACCTGGGGGCCTATGAGTACGGCGCGCCACTGCCGTGGTACGGACCACGGCCGGAACGGCATTAGCCACAGATGAACACAGATGAATCAGGTGAAACGGCCCGTAGGGGCACGACATGTCGTGCCCTAGGCTCGTCCCACTGCGGGTGGGCACGGCATGCCGTGCCCAGGCTGAGCGTGTGCTGGGCACGGCCTACCGTTCCCTGATTGAGCGTGTGCTGGGCACGACCTGTCGTGCCCAGGCTGAGCGCCGCGCGTCACGCTGTCGGGCACGGCATGCCGTGCCCCTACAGAACCGCCTTCAGCGCCCCCAACACCGCGCCCCCGTGCCGCTCCGTGGCGCTTTCGCCCATGATCCCGATCCGCCAGGCCTTGCCCTTGAACTCGCCCAGGCCGGCGCCGATCTCGATGGCGTAGTCGTCGAGCAGGCGCTTGCGAACCGCGCCCTCGTCCACTCCGTCCGGCGCGGCGACGGCGTTGAGCATGGGAAGCTGGTGCGCTGGGTCGGCGAGATAGCGAATTCCCAGTTCCTCCAGGCCGGCTTTGAGCGCGCGATGCACGCGGAGATGGCGCGCCCAACGCGCCTCCAGCCCCTCCTCCAGCACGATCCGCAGGGCCTCGTGCAGCGCGTAGTTCATGTTGATCGGCGCGGTGTGGTGGTACAGCCGCTCGGAGCCCCAGTACTGGCGCACCATATTCATGTCCAGATACCAACTCTGCACCTTGGTCTGGCGCTTCGCCATCGCCTCCTCGGCGGCCGGGCTGAAGGTGACGGGCGAGAGACCGGGCGGACAGGAGAGGCACTTCTGCGTGCCGCTGTAGCACGCGTCCACGCGCCAGCCGTCCACGTCCACCTCCATTCCCCCGAGGCTGGTGACGGTGTCCACGAGCAGCAGCGCCCCCGCGTCATGCACCACCTGGCTGATGGGCGGAATGGGCTGGGCCGCGCCGGTGCTGGTCTCGGCGTGCACGATCCCGACCACCGTGAACGGCCCGTCGCGGTCAATCGCCTCCGCAATCATCTCCGGGGTGAACACCTGCCCCCAGGGCACGCTGATCGTGCTCACAACCGCGCCGGCGCGGGCGGCGACATCGCTCATGCGCGTGCCGAAAACTCCCGCGATGCACACCAGCATCTTGTCGTCGGGCTCGATCAGGTTGACGACGCAAGTCTCCATCCCCGCCGACCCGGTGCCGCTCACCGCGAGCGTCAACCTGTTCTGCGTGCGAAAAACCGACTGCAGCATCTCTCGGATCTCGTTAAGGACCTCGAGAAACTGCGGGTCGAGGTGGCCGACGGTGGGGCGGGCCATTGCCTCGAGCACGCGCGGATTCACATCGGAGGGACCGGGGCCCATGAGCAGGCGAGGCTTGAGGTCGGCGAGGTTCATCGCAGGCGGCTCCTATGAATTGGGGCGACCCCGTCGGGTCGCCCCCTAGGTTCGCTTCCTACGACCGATACGCCTTCAGGAAATCATCGCAATACACCGCGCGATTGAGCAGCAACTCGGCGGCGATGGCGGCGTCCATCATTTCGGTGTCGTGAACGTCGAGAATCGCCGCGTCGAGGCCGGCGGCGAGGGCCATGACGAGGTAGGTGCGGTTGATGAGGGGCCGCTGAGTGGTGCCCTGGGAGACGTTGCTCAGGCCCAGCACGGTCTTGGGGGCCGGGTCGGAGAGGAGTTTGACGTTGTGGATGGTCTCCAGGACGTGCCCCGCGGTGGGCTGGGTGACGTTGACGGGCAGGATCACCGCGTCAATCAGCAACCGGTCCGGCTCCAGGCCGTGCTCTAGGGCGGCGGCGACGATGCGGAGGGCGATCTCGCTGCGGCCGTTGGCGTCGCGGGGGATGCCGTTCTCGTCAATGGTGAGGGCGATGAGGGAGGCCTGATGCCGCACCGCCATGGGGACGAAGATGTCGAGTTGCTCCTGCTGGCCCTTGGTGGAGTTGATGATGGCGCCGGGGCCGGCGAGCTCGAGGCCGCGCTCGATCACCTCGGG
>CAZUGW010000117.1:0-9387 GCA_964620055.1 uncultured bacterium | reverse complement strand
GAGCACGAGTGCGAGGTGCCTCCCCTTCGCCCCTGCGAAGTACAGCGCGCCGAACCAGATGGCGATGATCACCAGGGCCGTGCCGAAATCCGGCTGCCCCAGGACCAGCACCACCGGCCCCAGGGCGATCGCCAGCGACCGGCCCACCACTCCCATCTCCGTCACCGACTCACTTCGCCGCGCTACGAACGCGGCGAGGGAGAGGATCACCGCGATCTTCGCCAGTTCCGACGGCTGCAGCCGCAGCCCGCCCAGCGCGATCCAACTCGTCGCCCCCGTCGGGCTTTTCCCCACCTTCAGCACCACCACCAGCAAGGCCATCACCGCGAGGTAGATCGGCACGTGCCAGCGGGCGAGACTTCGGTAGTCAAAGAGCACCGTCAGGAAGAACGCGACGAGGCCGATCAGCAGCCATAACGCCTGCTTTTTCGCGTACTGGCTCGGGGCCGCCCACCCCGCCGCATGCACCTCCCGCGTCGCCGAATAGACCATCACCAGCCCGTACAGGCAGAGGGCCAGGACGGCGGCGAAGAGCACCCAATCCAATCGCTTGAGGTGGCGGAATGCGCGCATATGTAGGAGCGCATTATAACACAGGGTATCGGGGCTAGGAGCCACGGTCTCGGATCCCCCTCCCCCAACCCTAGACCCTAGACCCGATCCCCTACTTCCCCGATACCTCCAGCCCCTCAACATCCAGGATCACGTTGACGCTCTCCCGAAAGTGCGCCGGGTCGCGCACGAACTCCAGGTACGGGATCATCTGCGCGCCGCCATTCAGGCTGTTGTGGGCCAGCACCAGCGCGCCGGGGGCGAGCTTGTCATATCCGGCCCGCAACACCTCCAGATACACGCTGCGATGCGCGTCCCCGCCGTCCGGGTCGAGGTAGAGCAGGTCAATCGGCTCGTGGAAGTCGCGCACCACCTCGATGGCATCCGCGGCCAGCACCCGCGCCACGCCGGTGGGGTCAATCCGCCGCACGTTGCGCTCCGCCCGCGCCGCCTCCTCCGGCCTGATCTCCACCCCGAGGAGATTGCGCGCCGTATAGCACGCCCCCGGCCCCACCGCCGCGCCCGCGTTGGAGATGAACGTGTTGCCGCAGAACACCCCGGCCGCAATCATGTTCCGCGGCCTACGAATCGCGTTGATGGCGTACAGCAACCGCTGCATCCGCGGGGAGATCGCCGTCCACGGGATCTCGAACCGCTCGCGCACGGCCTCCCGCATCGCCAGCATCTTCTCGTGGTCATACTCTGTGCTCGGGAGAATGCCCGCGTTGCACAGCGCGCTGAGCGCCATGTCAACTTCCACGATCTCGCGCTCCAACATCTCGATCTCCCGATGCGGATGCTTGTGGTCCATCCGGTAGGTGTTCCAGGTGTCGCTTTGGTAGGTGGTTGCCACGGCTCATTCCTCTGGTTATCTTGCTTCCACCGCGCCCAGCTTGCTTCCTGCCGCCTATCCCGTGCAGGTGCATTTCCCCTCCCCTCCGAATCACTCCCCCCAACATCTGCGCAACACGGAGTCGCTTCATGAAGCACGCCCTCATGGTCTGGGGAGGTTGGGACGGGCATGAGCCCAAGCAGTGCGTGGACATCTTCGCCCCCTACCTCCAGTCGCAAGGTTACGAAGTCCGCGTCTCGGACACGCTCGACGCCTATCGCGAAGAAGACTATATGCGCTCGCTCGCCCTGGTGGTTCCCCTCTGGACTATGGGAACGATCACCGGCGAGCAGGAACGCGGTCTACTGGAGGCGGTGAAGAGTGGCGTCGGGATTGCCGGCTGGCACGGCGGGATGGGCGATTCGTTCCGCAATAATGTGGACTACCAGTTCCTGGTCGGCGGGCAGTGGGTGGCCCATCCGGGCGGGGTGATTGACTATCGCGTCAACATCATCAACCACGAGGACCCGATCACCGCCGGCCTCTCCGATTTCGACATGCACTCCGAGCAGTACTATCTGCACGTGGACCCGTCGAACGAAGTGCTCGCCACCACCACCTTCCGCGGCGACATTTGCCCCTGGATCGAGGGCGTGGTCATGCCCGTGGTGTGGAAGCGCAAGTGGGGGCAAGGGCGAGTGTTCTACTCCTCCTGCGGCCACGTCGCGGCGGACTTCGACGTCCTCGAGGCGCGGGAGATCGTCAAGCGCGGGATGCTGTGGGCGAGTCGCTAATCGCCCTGGCGGTCAATCCCTCGCGGAGCGCGGCGGTTTGACCCCCGCGCTCTACGTCCTGGCCACGGTGTGGCTCTGGAGCCTGATCCCTATCGCGGTCAAGGTCGCCTACCAGAGCTTCAACTTCGGCTTCATCGGCTTCACGCGCCTGTCGGTCGGCACGCTGTTCTTCGCCATCTGGGAACTCAGCTCCGGCCGGAGCCTGCGCCTTCCCTCCGCGAGTACGAACACCGCCCTCCCCGGCCCGCGTTGGATGACCTTTACCGCGTGGATCATCATCGCCGGCCTGGGCATCGGCGGCGACCTGCTGCTCTACGCGCTCGGCCTGCGCTACACCACCGCCTCCGCCGCCACGCTCATTGTCTCCACGGACGGCATCCTCCTCGCCCTCCTCGGCGTGCTGGTCCTACGCGAGCGCATGTCCTGGATGAAATCGGCCGCGGGCCTGTGCGCGCTAGGCGGGCTGTTCCTCGTGAACTGGAGCGGCCAGACCTGGCAGGCCTTGCTTGGCTCGGAGCATTTCGCGGGGAACGTGATCGTGCTCTGCGCGGGCTGTTGTTGGGCGACGTATGGGCTAGGTCAGCGCGTCCTCGCCCGCGTCCCCGGGGGCAGCCTGTTCTGGATCTTCCTGGTGGGCACGGCCCTCGCCACCGTCGTCACCGCCACCCGGCCCATCACCCACGCGCCGGTCACCTGGCCGGCCGTGCTCGCCCTCCTCTATCTCGGCCTGGGCGGCACCGGCCTCGCCTACGTGCTGTTCGCCAAGGGCATGGCCCGGCTGGAGGCGGCCACCGTCGGCGTGCTGGGCTCCACCCTTCCGTTGTTCGCCATGGTCCAGGCTCACTACTGGCTCGGTGAAGCGATCACGCCCTACCTCCTCGGCGGCGCGGTGTTGGTAATCACAGGAGTGATGCTGATCCTGCGGCACCAGCGGAGGTACGGCGCGTAGGGGCGACCCGCTGGGTCGCCCAAGTTACCGCCGAGTCTACCCCTCCACCACCCGCCGCGCGATCTCGGCCCATTCCCAGAGCCGCTGCGGCTGATAGCAGACGGTGCTGATGTCCTTCTGGATCAGCTCGACCGGGCAGCCGTGGCGGGCGCAGGCCTCGACGGTTTCGCGCAGGTCCTGCTCCACGCGCGCCGGGTCCCAGGTGTCAACCGCGAGCAGGGCCGGGTTGGGCTTGCGGGAGAAGACGAAGTCGGGGCCGATCTTCGCCGCGCCGCGCTCCACCTCCACCCAGGGGCTCATGGAAATCTTGCGGACATTGGGGACGTGGCGGATGAGGTCCACCTTCGTGTCCAGCGGCTCGCAACATCCGTAGTATCCCAGCCCAAAGCGGGAGAACCACGACCGCGCGTAGTGCAGCCAGAACTCCTGGTGCATAGCCGGCGAGACGGTGGAGAAGACCTGGGCCATGCCAAAGGTCCAGAGGTCCTTGGCGCGCGGGCGCGCCGGGTCGTAGCCAGGAGCGGGAAGCTCGTCGCTGTACGCGCCGGTGCAGTGGATGGTGTGCTGGCCGACGCCGAGGAGTCCCTGCGCTTCGAGTTGGTTGAGCAGGGAGAGGTGCACCTCGGTGAGGCGGGCCATGAGTTGGTGGCAGAACTCCGGGCGGTCCATCAGATCGAGAATGGCATGCTCGGGGCTGCGCCAGACCACGATCCTGTCCCAGGGCGCGAACACCGGGAACTGCCCTTGCATGCGCACTCCCAGAACCCCGTCGAAGATGGCGTGGGCCTTCTCCTCCAGTTCCGCGGTCGCACGCGCGTCCAGCGCGACCTCCGGCGCGCGGATCTTCTTCAGATCCTCCTCGGTCTGGAGCTGGTCAGTGTAGGCGTGACCAACGACATCGTTCCTGGGGTCAAGACTGGCGGTCCTCTCCATGACGCGGATCCCGAAGGACTCGCCGTGAATGACCTTGCTCACCTCCACCACCGGCTCCACCACCATGTCGGCGCGCATGTGCTTCCAGGAGTAGAGGGTGCAGCGCAGTTGCGTCTCCAGATCGCGGCAGAACTCGTCCTCGGTTTGGAGGGTGAGTTCGCCGTCCACCTCCATCTCATGCCAGCACACCTGGTCAATCATCACCATGGGGCGGACGGGCCGGAGGCCGTTCAACGCCTTCCACAGGGCGATGGTCTCCTGCTGCACCGGCAAGGCCGCGAGTTCGGCCACCTGCGCGGCGAGGGCGCGCAGCACGTCTCGATCTCTTTGGGTCACGGGCATGGCAGATCTCCGTTTCCAGGAGGGTACTGCATCGGCGAGTGGTATCCTCTTGACGGAGAGCTGCGGCACGGCTCGCCGTGAGAAAGGAACGCGATGACCATCCGCGAAGTCGAGGCGGTTTCGCCCGCCGGGTTCTATGATGTGAGGAGCCAGCTCCAGCGGTTCCTCGAGCGCCGGTCCGAGGAGGCGCTGGCGGCCGGTGACGCGGCGCGAGATAGCATCACCTCCTCGGAGGACTTGTGCGCGCGGCAGGAGCACATGCGGCGCGAGTTCATCGCTTGTCTCGGCGGGCTGCCGCCGAGCGACACGCCCTTGAACGCGCGGACGGTCGGGATGATCCAGCGCGACGGGTTCTCTATCGAGAAGGTGATCTTCGAGGCCCGGCCGGGCGTGTTCGTGACCGCCAATCTCTACGTGCCCGACGGGATCGTCAGCCCGCGCGGGGCGGTGCTGTTCGTGTGCGGCCATCACTATGAGGCCAAGCAGCATCCCGAGTATCAGACCGTGTGCCAGTACCTGGTGCGGGCGGGCTTGGTGGTGCTGGCGCAGGACCCGGTAGGGCAGGGCGAGCGGCTGGGCTACTACGAGCCGACCCGCGGCGGGACGACCGTGGATTGGGGCACGACCGAGCACGATCACGCCGGCACCCAGTGCCTTCCTCTGGGAGATGCCATCGGGCGGTACTTCGTGCACGATGCCATGCGGGGCGTTGACTACCTCTGCACGCGACCCGAGGTGGATCCGGCGCGCATCGGCGTAACCGGCAACTCCGGGGGCGGCACGCAGACTTCGATGCTGATGGTATGCGATCCGCGCCTCGCGGCCGCGGCCCCCGCGACGTTCATCATGGACCGGCGCACCTGGCTGCTGGGCGGCGGCGGACAAGACTCGGAACAGCTCTGGCCTGGCACTACCGGACTAGGCTTCGACCACGAGGACATCCTGCTGGCGCTGGCCCCCAAGCCGGTACTGGTGCTCGCGGTGGAGTGGGACTTCTTCCCCATCGAGGGAACGCGGCGCACGGTGGAGCGCGCGCGGCGGGTGTGGGAATTGCTCGGTGCGAGTGACAAGCTGAAGCTCGTCGAGGACCGGTGTCGGCATGAGTACAGCCCGAGGTTGGCGCAGGCCGCGGCGGAGTTCTTTTCCCTGCACCTCCTGGGCCGCGCCGTCACGGTGAGCGAGGCCGCGGTTGCGCCGTTGCCCATGGAGCAGTTGAACTGTACCGCCTCGGGACAAGTCCGCGGCGAGATCGCGGGGGCGCGGTTCGTGTATGAAGAGAACTGCGACCGCTTGGCCGACGCGCAGCATGAGCGCCAGGCCGGGCCGAAGGCGCTCGCCTGGCTGCGGGACCAGGTGTTTCACAACCGCCGGCCGTGCGACCAGAACCCGCGGGAGTACACGGTGGGCCGGATGGAGGAGCTGGACGTCGCCTGGTATCTCTGGTGGTCGCAGGAGGGGCTGTTCAACCACGGGGTCGCGTTCCGGCACCACACGCAAGCGGGCAAACCGCTTCCCGTGACCATCGCGATCTGGCCCGGCGGGACGACAGACCTGCAACCGCATCTCCCCTGGATCCGGGAGACCTGCGCCGACGGGCGGGCCGTGATGGTGCTCGACTCGACAGGGGTCGGAGGCGTGACCCCGCACTCTGCGAGCGATCCCCTCTCCCGCTACGGGGGCATCCGCCGCAGCGCCGACGACCTGATCTGGCTCGGGGACAGCCTGCCCGCGCTTCGGACCTACGATGTGATCCGCACCCTCGACGTGTTGCCGCTGCTCCCGGACTTGCGACATGAAGACGTGCGGCTCTACGGGAGCGGCCGGTACACGGTGTACGGGCAGTTCGCCGCGGCTCTCGACAGCCGCGTCCGTGATCTCGAGATCGTGGACGGCCTGAGCAGCTATGCCGACTGGGTCACCGCGCGGCACTACGACTGGCACGATCTCAGGAGCGTGATCCTGCCGGGCGTGCTGCGGTATTTCGACCTTCCGGAACCCGCCCAGTGGCGGAAGTAGCAGGCCCGGGAGGCGTCAACCGGCGACCGCGAAGGCGGCGGAACCCATACCGTCGCGGTAGGGTTCGCCTCCACACCGGCAGAAATGCTATCATCACAGCCCTGACCAATCCTCCGGGTAGCAAAGGATGCGCACCAAAGGCCAACTCGAAGCCGAGATCAGCGACGCGATCACCAAGTTCGAGCGTGAGTACATGGGGCGAGGCCCCGCGGATGCGCGGACCTACCTCGTGGAGGACATGGTGATCGTGCGCCTCCGCGGCGTCCTCACTCCCGCGGAACAGCAACTCGCGCGGGCCGAGGACCCCGCGCGCGGCCGTCGCCTCATTAAGGAAGTGCGCGACGAGCTGATCGAGAGCGCGCGTGTCCTTCTCGAAGCGGTGATCAAGGACCTCACGGGCTGCGAGGTGGTCAGCATGCACACGGATATCAGCACGTCAGTGGGGGAGAGGGTGATCATGTTCGTGCTCGACGGCCGGCCGGGATACGCAGGGAATCGGGAATAGGGAATCGAGAATCGGAACGGCCCAACCAGTCCCCTATTCCCTATCCGCGTTCCCCTTGCCCTTCTCCCTCCAATCCGTTATAGTAACTCCCGGTTGATCGAAAGAGGACCCTCCCTTGGGGGTTGGCTAGAGATAGGCCGGCAGCAGATCCTTGAGATCACTGCCGGTTTTGTGTTTTGAGCAGTTCTACAACACGCGCGGGGGTGACGCCAATGCAGCAACATCGGAAGCTACAGAAATGGGTCGAGGAGATGGCCCGGTTGTGCCAGCCGGACGCCGTCGTCTGGATTGACGGCTCCGACGAGGAGGCCGAGCGCCTGACCAAGGAGGCCATCGCTACCGGCGAAGTGCTCGAACTGAACCAGGAGAAGCTCCCCGGCTGCCTCTACCATCGCACCGCGGTCAACGATGTCGCTCGCACCGAGGACCTTACCTACCTCTGCACCACGCTGCAAGCGGATGCCGGCCCGATCAACAACTGGCTATCGCCGGAGGAGGGCTATCGCCGCGCCGGGGAGATCTTCCAGGGCTCCATGCAGGGCCGGACCATGTACGTCATCCCTTTCTCCATGGGGCCGGTCGGCTCGCCCTTCAGCAAGATCGGCGTCGAGCTTACCGACAGCATCTACGTCGTGCTCAACATGCGCATCATGACCCATGTCGGGGCCGCGGTGCTCAAGCAACTCGGCAAGAACGGCGAGTTCACTAAGTGCCTCCACGGCAAGGCCGACCTGGATATCGCGAAGCGCCTCATTCTTCACTTCCCCGAGGACAACGCGGTCTGGAGCGTCGGGTCGGGCTACGGCGGGAACGTGCTGCTGGGCAAGAAGTGCCTCTCCCTCCGCATCGCCAGCTATCTCGGCAAGACCGAGGGTTGGCTGGCCGAGCACATGCTCATCATGGGCGTGGAGAATCCCGAGGGGCGGATCGAGTACATCGCCGCGGCCTTCCCCAGCGCTTGCGGCAAGACCAACCTCGCCATGCTCATCCCCCCCGACGGGCTGCGGGTGAAGGGCTATCGCATTTGGACCGTGGGCGACGACATCGCCTGGATGCGCATTGACACCGACGGTCGGCTGTGGGCTATTAACCCGGAGACGGGCTTCTTCGGCGTCGCCCCCGGCACCGGCGACAAGACCAATCCCAACATGATGAAGACCATCACCCGCAACACCATCTTCACTAATGTGGCCCTGCTCCCCGATGGTACGGTGTGGTGGGAGGGGAGGGACGGTCCGCCACCCGCGGAGGCGCTGGACTGGCAGGGCCGGCCGTGGCAGCCGGGCCAGGTGGATGAGAAGGGCAATCCCGTCGCGGCCGCGCACCCCAACAGCCGCTTCACCACGCCGCTGTCGCAGTGCCCGTCGGCCTCCTTCCGCACCGAGCACCATCACGGCGTGCCCATCTCCGCGCTCATCTTCGGCGGGCGGCGCGCTCACCTCGCCCCGCTGGTCTATGAGTCCTTCGACTGGGAGCACGGCGTCTATGTCGGCGGGACGATGGCCTCGGAGCGGACGGCCGCGGCGTTCGGCACGCTCGGCGAGGTGCGCCGCGACCCGATGGCGATGCTCCCCTTCTGCGGCTACAACATGGGCGACTACTTCACGCATTGGCTGGCGATGCGGCAGCGCATCACCCATCCGCCGAAAATCTTCATGGTGAACTGGTTCCGCAAGTCGAAGGACGGCCGCTTCCTGTGGCCGGGGTACGGCGAGAACATGCGCGTGCTGCGTTGGATCATCGACCGGGCCCTCGGGCGCGTCGGCGCCCAGGAGACGCTCATCGGCTGGGTGCCGCGCGAGGGGGACCTCGATCTCTCCGGCCTCAACATCAGCAGCGAGGACTTCCGCGAGGCGACGGCGGTTCGGCACGACGAATGGATCGCCGAGATCGAATCGCAGCAGACGTTCTTCGATCAGATCGGCCCGAGCCTGCCGGCTCCCGTTCGTCTGCAGCGTGAGTTGCTCCTGGCCTCGCTGCAGGCGGCCCGGAGGCAGTGAGCCTCGCCGGGCGCCTGCGCCGCCTGGTGCTCTTTCCCTGGCGCAATCGCTCGGCGCGCGCGCGCTGGGAATACATCGGCGGCAACCGCCGCGACGCCTTCCACATGATGGACGGCTCCGGTTCGGAGGAGGAGCTGCGGCGCCGCGGCGCCGCGATGGCAGAGCGGTTCCATCAGGGGCTCGACATCCGGCCCGATCACACGGTGCTCGAGATCGGCTGCGGCGTGGGGCGCGTCGGGCGCGAGCTGGCCCCCCACTGCGGCTCGTACGTCGGCGCCGACATCTCGATGAGCCTGCTCGCTATCGCCCGGGAGCGGACGGCGCATCTGGGGAACGTCCGTCTCGTGCGCCTGACCGGGCCCGGGCTCGAGGGCGTCCCGGACAAGAGGTTCGACCGGATTCTCTGCCACCTCATCTTCCTGCACATGGAGGAAGACGACATCCTCGCCCGACTGCGCGCGGTC
>CAZUGW010000116.1:5712-9420 GCA_964620055.1 uncultured bacterium | reverse complement strand
CTCAACTCCGCGGCCTTCCGCAGAAAATGCACCGCGGTCATCGGCTCGTTGGCGGCGGGGGCGTAGTCCCACAGCCCCGCGGCAAGGTGATAGCTGTACGAGTGCAGGCCCAGTCTCATCGCTCTGGCTCCGTGGAGATTCGGCCCAGTATAGCCCTCCCTCTGTGCCAGGTCAAACTTGCAGGGCGCGCCACCGGCGCGTCGAAATCCCCGTGTATCCCCATCAGGTAGGTCCTCCGTGCGCATCAAAGTCATCGCCTGCGAAGTGCTGTTCCGCGAGATGTGTCAGTGCGCCGCCCAGGCCAAGACGGTCATTGATCTGGTCTTCGTCCGGCGCGGTCTGCACAGCAATCCCGACGAGCTGCGCGAAGTGCTTCAGGCGATGATCGCGGAGACCGATCCCGCCCAGGACGACGCCATCGCCTTCGGCTACGGCCTGTGCAGCAACGGCCTGGCCGGGCTGCGGGCCGGGGCGATCCCGTTGGTGATCCCGCGCGCGCACGACTGCATCACTCTCCTGCTCGGCTCGAAGGAGGAGTACGACCGCGTCTTCTCCGCGCGGCCGGGCACGTACTACTACAGCGGCGGCTGGATCGAGCGCGGCGCCGACACCGTCCCCCGCCGGCCGGAGGACGGGGCCGGGCTGGACGCCACCTTCGAGGAACTGGTGGAGAAGTACGGGCGAGACAACGCGGAGTACCTTTGGGAGTTCAACGCGAGCTGGGTGAAGAGCTACACCGACGCGGTGCACATAGATACCGCGCTGGGTCTGGTGGCAGCCTACCGCGCGCATACGGCGAACGCCGCGCGGGAGCACGGCTGGAAGTATGACGAGCTCCCCGGCGACCTCGCCCTGCTCCAGTCGCTGCTTGACGGCGACTGGGACGAGGCGCGGTTCCTGGTCGTCCCGCCGGGTGACGAGGTCATCCAGGTCGTAGGGCCCGAGGTGATAGCCTCTCGGCCTTCCGATTGTACCATTTGACACAGACTCAGCCCTCTGCTATATTCTGCCGACCCACTCCGACCTTCAGAAGGGGAGAGGTCAACTTCATCCTGGGCGAGGAGGCCTGCCATGCTGGGGAGTCGTACTCCCGTCGTGCTCGTCGCGCTGTGCCTGCTGTGCTGTGCTGTGAGCGCTGCGTTCGCCGCGGACATCGTCACCGTCCCCACTGCGAACCAACTCAAGGCCGGGGAGGTTGACCTGGCCGCCTACTACATCGGCGTGGATACGGATGCCCTGATCGTGCCGCTGCAAGCTCTGGGCGTTGACAACGTGCGCGTGCAGACGGTCTATGTGGGCATCACCAATCAGCTCGAGCTGGACGTGCATCGCTATGATGTGGACGTGCCCTCGTTCCTCAACGGCGATACCACCATCTTCAACGCTTCTTACCTGATCCTGACCGAGGAGGCCAAGAGGCCGAACGTCGTCCTGGGCGGCCGGGATCTGACCAGCCAGTTCGGTCACGCCTCCTGGTACGCGGCAGCGGCGAAGACCCTAAACCCGCCGGTCGGTGGACCTCCCACCGGCCCCATCTACCGCCTACATCTGGGCCTCGGCACCGAGGACAACACGCTCTTCGCCGAGCCGCGGCACGAGGGGTTCTTCGGCGGGCTGCAGGTGTGCGTCGTTCCGACGTTCCCCATGGTCGGCGCCATCGCCCTGTATGACGGCCAGGACATCATCACCGGCGTCACCTACACCTACAAGCCTACCTGGCCCACCGTCAAGGGCGGCACGTACGGTGATCACTGGTGGGTCGGGATCAACTACACCTTCAACTGCAAGCAGTAACGACATCTCTCACGCGTGGCTGCGTGATGGCGCAAACAGATCGGCCCCGCCGTAAGGCGGGGCCGATGTTCTTGTCTCAATCCCATGTCTGCGGTTAGCGGTTCAGCGCCATCCGCACCCCGACGGCGAGCACCAGCGCGGCCACGATGACCAGCATAGAGCCAAGCAGACCGGATATCGGAAGACCCAGGGACTTCGCTCCCTGATCGGGCATAATGCGGACGGCCATAATGACGATGAAGAGGGCGAACATCGCGCTCAGAGTGGTCTTGGGGAGGGCCTGGGCGATCTTGGCGCCCGCGGCTGCCCCGGGGATGGACCCAACGGCAAGCGCCGCCGCCACCGGCAGCATCGCTGGGGTGAGAGTGCCCCCCTTGAAGTAGCCGATCGCGCCGGTGGCCGCAGTGATCACCATCGCGGCGAGGGAAATGCTCTGCGACTGCTGCTGGGTATAGCCCGCAACGAGCAGGAGAAACGGCACCATCAGAATCCCGCCGCCCACCCCGAACAAGCCGCTGAACAGCCCCACCACCACGCCCGCGGCGGCGTAGATCCCGTAGGTCCCAAGCCCCTTCGTCTTCATGATCGCCGCCCCTGTTGCTTCTTTTGTCTGCACTCCAACCTCCTCGTCCTGCCACGCGATCTCCCGCGGCAGACGGCCTTTGGGCCGTTGGAGGAAGTATAACAACGGGCGCGGATCGGGTCAAACTGCCGCCGGAGGTTGGGGAGAGGCAGCCGTCTGGGTAAGACAGGAGTGGCGGCCCGGCGCGGCCGGGGGTAGAGGAAGCCGCAGGCCGGCGGCGAAGTAGTAGCATAGGTGTAGTTCGACGCGTGCGAGGTTCCGACGTGACACGTTCATCGCCTACCTCCCAGATTCGCGCCGCGACCGCTCAGGGCGCGCGTCGGCGGGGGCGGGCGGACTTCGAGGTCAGGGATGGAGACAGGAGTTGCGATGACTGACCAGATCGAGCAGGTCCTCTCTGAGATCAAGGTGGACGGCGCGGCGAAAGGGCGGCGGACGGCCTTCGTGCTGCCGGCCTTGCAGCGGCTGCAGCGACACTTTGGCTACGTGCCGGAGGAGGCGATCCCAAAGATCGCCGACTTGCTGGGGGTGCCGCCGAGCCACATCTACGGAGTGGCCACCTTCTACGCCCAATTCAAGCTCACCCCGCCGGGCCGGCACAACATCACGGTGTGCTGCGGCACGGCCTGCCATGTGCGGGGGAGCATGAAGCTCCTGGACGAGCTCCGGCAGAAGCTGGGGATCGAGCCGGGCGAGACCACCTCCGACCTGGCCTTCTCCCTGGACACCATCGCCTGCTTCGGCTCGTGCGCGCTGGCGCCGGTGGTGGTGATGGACCACAAGGTGCGGGGGCGGATGGATCGCAGCAAGGTGATGCAGGCGCTGGTGAAGCTGGAGGCCGAGGGCGCCGCGCGGGAGAGCGAACAGTGAAGATCGCAGAGCTTCAGGACCGCGCGCAGCAGGAGTGGCAGGCGCTGAAGAACGGCGAGCCGATCATCTGGTTCGGCCTGGCGACGTGCGGGTTGGCGGCCGGGGCGGGCGAGGTGATCGAGGCGGTGCAGGCGGAGCTGGCCGAGTTGGGGATTGCGGCGCAGATCGTCCCGACGGGCTGCATCGGGGCCTGCTTCGTCGAGCCGATGATGGATATAGAGAAGCCGGGCGGGCCGCGGATCTGCTACGCCGCAATGACGCCGGAGAAGGCGCGGAACATCGTTCGGTCCTACCTCGTGGAGGGCGACCCGTGCGCAGATCAGGCGCTGGGCACGCTCGGGGAGGGAACGGTCCCAGGCATCCCGCGCCTGTTCGATCTCCCCGTGTTCGCGCCGCAGGTGCGGATCGCAACGCGCAACGCGGGGCTAATCAACCCCGAGGACATGACGCACTATCTCGCC
>CAZUGW010000116.1:3338-5702 GCA_964620055.1 uncultured bacterium | reverse complement strand
AGCGCGCGCTGGGAATGGGCCCGGAGGAGGTGATTGCGGAGATCACCAAGTCCGGCCTGCGAGGACGCGGGGGAGCGGGCTTCCCAACCGGGATGAAGTGGCGGTTCGCGCGCCAGGCGGAGGGGACGCCGAAGTACCTGATCTGCAACGCGGATGAGGGCGACCCCGGAGCGTTCATGGACCGTTCGGTGCTGGAGAGCGACCCGCACTCGGTGCTGGAGGGGATGCTGATCGCGGCCTACGCCATCGGGGCGAGCGAGGGATATATGTACGTGCGCTCGGAGTACCCGCTGGCGATTCAGCGGCTCTCCATCGCGCTCGACCAGATGCGGGCGAACGGGCTGCTCGGGGAGGGCATCGCCGGGTCGGGGTTCAGTTTCGAGATCACGCTGAAGGAGGGTGCCGGGGCCTTTGTGTGCGGCGAGGAGACGGCGATGATCGCCTCGCTGGAGGGAAAGCGGGGCCAGCCCCGCCCGCGGCCGCCGTTCCCGGCGACCTCGGGACTGTGGGGCAAGCCCACGACCATCAACAACGTGGAGACCCTGGCGAACGTGCCCGCGATCATGGCGAAGGGCGCGGACTGGTTCGCGAGCTATGGCACGGAGAAGAGCAAGGGCACCAAGACCTTCTCGCTCACCGGGAAGATAAACAACTCCGGGCTGATCGAGGTGCCGATGGGGATGAGGCTGGGCGACGTGATCCAGACCGTGGGCGGAGGCATCCTCGACGGCCGCGGCTTCAAGGCGGTGCAGAGCGGCGGGCCCTCCGGCGGATGTCTGCCCGCAAGTCTCGCTGACCTCACCATCGAGTACGAGTCTCTCGCCCAAGCCGGTTCCATCATGGGCTCGGGCGGGCTGGTGGTGCTGGACGAGGGCACTTGCATCGTGGATATCGCCCGGTACTTCCTCAGCTTCACCCAACGCGAGTCCTGCGGCAAATGCCCGCCCTGCCGGTTAGGGACGAAGCAGATGCTGGCCATCCTGGAGGATTTCTGCGCCGGGAAGGGCACGCCGGAGGACCTGGACTTGCTGGTGGAACTGGCGGAGGCGGTAAAGCTCGGCTCGCTGTGCGGGCTGGGGCAGACCGCGCCGAACCCGGTGCTGTCCACGGTGCGCTACTTCCGAGATGAGTACGAGGCCCATATCAACGACAAGCACTGCCCGGCCGGAGTGTGCAAGGCCTTGATCGAGTACGCGATCCTCAGCGGAGCGTGCACCGGGTGCGGGCGATGCAAGCGGGAATGCCCGGTGCAGTGCATCACCGGGGAGCGGAAACAGACCCACGTGATTGACCAGTCGGCGTGCATCAAGTGCGGAACGTGCCGAGAAGTATGCAAGTTCGGTGCGGTGGAGGTGCTGTGATGACGACCCGCGTGGAGACGATCGAGCTGACGATAGACGGGAAGAAGGTGTCTGGCAGCCACGGCGAGACGGTGCTGGAGGTGGCGCGGCGGAACGGCATCTACGTCCCGACGCTGTGCTATCACGAGTCGCTGGTGCCGGAGGGCCGGTGCCGGCTCTGTCTGGTGGAGGTGGACGGATTCCGCGCGCCCACCACGGCCTGTACCACTCAGATCACCGGCGGGATGGAGGTCAAGACCGACACGCCGATGCTGCAGCAGGTCCGGCGCATCACCGCGGAGTTGTTGCTCGCGGACCATCCCTCCGACTGTCTGATCTGCGCGCAGAACACGGCCTGCGACCTGCAGAAGGTGGCGGCCTACCTCGGCATTGACCGCATCCGGTTCCGCAGGCTGGCAGAGGTGCGGCCCATTGATGACAGCAATCCGTTCTTCGTACGCGACCCCAACAAGTGCATCCTGTGCGGCCGCTGCGTGCAGACGTGCTGGGGACTGCAAGGCGTGGGCGCGATTGATTTCCTCGCCCGCGGTCATGCCACGGAGGTAGGCACGTTCGCGCGCCAGCCCATCTACGAATCCACCTGCGAGTCCTGCGGCGAGTGTCTGGTACGCTGCCCCACCGGCGCCATCGCCCGCCGCGACCGGCGGCAGGCCACGACCACGGTGAAAACCACGTGCCCGTACTGCGGGACGGGGTGCGGAATGATCCTCGGAGTGCGCGGCGGGCAGATCGTGTCAGTGGACGGCGATCCCGACAGCCCGGTGAACCGGGGGCGGCTGTGCGTGAAGGGCCGGTTCGGGCAGGGGTTCGTGAACTCTGCGGACCGGTTGACTACGCCGCTGATCAAGCGCGATGGCAAGTTCGAGAAGGCCACCTGGGACGAGGCGCTCGACCTGGTGGCGAGCAAGTTCAAGCAGTACCAGCCGCACGAGCTCGCGGTGGTCGGGTCGTCGCGGGCCACCAACGAGGAGTGCTACCTGGTGCAGAGGCTGGCCCGCGCGGT
>CAZUGW010000116.1:0-3328 GCA_964620055.1 uncultured bacterium | reverse complement strand
CGAACAACGTGGACAACTGCGCGCGGCTCTGCCACGCGCCGACCGTGTCGGGGCTGTCCAAGACATTCGGCACGGGCGGCGGCACGAACCCGCTCTATGATATCGCGGGCACGAGCTGCCTGTTCGTGATCGGCTCGAACACGACCAGCGCGCACCCGGTGGCGGGGGTGCAGGTGAGAGAGGCGGCGGAGCACGCGAAGCTGATCGTGGCCGACCCACGGCGCATCGAGCTGGCCAAGCACGCGGACCTGTGGCTCCAGCACCGACCGGGGACGGACGTGGCGCTGCTGATGGGGATGGCGCGGGTGATCCTGGAGGAGGGGCTGCACGACGCGGAGTTCATCGCGGCGCGTTGCGAAGGCTTCGAGGAGTTCCGGAAGGCGGCCGAGCAGTTCGATCTCGAGACGGTGGAGCGGATCACCAGCGTGCCGAAGGAGAAGATCGTAGAGGCCGCGCGAATATACGCGACGAACGGCCCGGCCATCATCATGTATTCGCTCGGCATTACCGAGCACACCCACGGGACCGACAACGTGACGGCCATCGCCAGCCTGGCGATGCTGACGGGGAATGTGGGCAAGCCGTCGGCGGGTGTGATGCCGATGCGGGGCCAGAACAATGTGCAGGGCGCGTGCGACATGGGCTGCATCCCGGGTGCCTATCAGGGCTACCAGTCGGTGACCAACCCCGAGGCGCGGGCCAAACACGAAGCCCACTGGGGAGTGAAGCTGCCGGACCAGCCGGGCCTGTATCTGGTGGACTACTTCCCGAAGATTCTCGAGGGCGAGATCAAGGCGATGTACATCGTCGGCATTGATCCCGCCTACAGTCTGTCGAACATCACCCTGGTGCAGGAGGCCCTGCGCAAGGCAGAGTTCGTGGTGTTCCAGGACCTCTTCCTGACGGGGAGCGCGGAGTTCGCGGACGTGGTCCTGCCCGCGGCGAGCTACGCGGAGAAGTGGGGTACGTTCACGAATCTGGAGCGGCGGGTGCAGTTGATCCGCGAGGCCATCCCACCGGTGGGAGACTCTAGGCCGGACTGGTGGATCACCGCGGAGATCGCGAAGCGGATGGGCGCCACGGGGTTCGACTACACCCACCCGTCCGAGATCATGGACGAGATCGCGGAACTCACTCCCTCCTTTGCGGGCATCTCTTTCGCGCGCTTGGAGGAGGGCGGGATTCAGTGGCCCTGCCCCGCGCCAGATCATCCCGGCACAGAACGGCTGCACGTGGAGAAGTTCAACACGCCATCTGGCAAGGGTCAGCTTCCGGCACTGGAGTACCGGCCGCCGGCGGAGGAGCCGGATGCGGAGTACCCGATCCTGCTCACCACGGGGCGGAGCCTCTACCACTTCCACCTTGCCATGAGCACCCGGGTGCCTGGGTTGATGGACCTGCATCCCGAGGAAGTGGTGTGGATTCACCCGAAGGACGCGGAGAAGCTGGGCGTCGCGGAGGGCGACCCGGTGAAGGTGTCATCGCGGCGGGGCGCGCTGGAGGTGAAGGCCTTCGTCACGGAGGACATGGCCCCCGGCCAGGCCTTCATGACGTTCCACTTCTACGAATCGCCGACCAACGTGCTGACCCAGCAGGCCTTCGACCCGGTGGCGAAGACGCCGGAGTATAAGGTGACCGCGGTGAAGATCGAGAAGGTGGCCTGATGGCGGCGGCATGCACCGGGGCGATCCTCGCGGGCGGACAGAGCCGGCGGATGGGCGCGCCGAAAGAGGGGGTGCTACTCGCGGACGGCCGCCCCATGATCGAGCACGTGATCGCGGCGCTGGCTGCGGTGTGCGACCGGGCAGTGATCGTCGGGGAGGCCCGCGGGTATCAAGATGATAGCATCGCGCGGATTCCTGACCTGCGGCCGGGACAGGGGCCGTTGGCGGGGATCGAGGCGGTGTTGAGCAGCGGGTTGAGCGACGGCTATCTGATCGTGGCCTGCGATCAGCCGTTCGTGACGCCGGAGTTGCTGCGGCGGCTGCTAGATGGAGATCTGGCGCGGCCGCGGTGTTTTCGCGAAGAGAGCGGAACCGGGTTCCACCCGTTTCCGTGTTACTTCCCCGCGTCGTGGCTGCCGCGGGTGCGGGAGGCGCTGGATGCCGGTAGCATGTCCATGCGAGAGTTGGTCGGGATGAATCACCCCGAGTGGCCGCCGGTGACGGCGGAGGAGGCGGGCCTCTTGCGGAGCGTGAACAGTCCCGCGGACTTAGGATAGGAGCGAACAACCACGCTCACGGATCGCTTCGGGAGAACGCATACCTACCTGCGACTGGCCGTCACCGACCGGTGCAACCTCCGGTGCCGCTACTGCGCGCCGGCGGGGAGGGCGTGGCGCGAGGAGACGGCGCTGCTGACCGATGATGAGGTGGTGCGCGCGGCGGGGGTGTTCGCGGGATTGGGCGTGAGCAAGATTCGGTTGACCGGTGGAGAGCCGACGGTCAGGCCTGATATCGAGCGACTGGTCGCAAGATTGGCATCCCTGCCGGGGGTGGAGACGCTGGGGATGACCACCAACGGCACGCGGCTCCGGGAGAAGGCCGCGGCCTTGCGCGCGGCCGGATTGACCGCGACCAGCCTGAACGTGAGCCTGGACACGCTGCGTCCGGAGCGATTCGGCGAGATCGCGGGGCAGGACCAGTTGCCCGAGGTGATGGCCGGAATCGAGGCGGCGCTGGCGGCGGGGTTCGCGCCGGTGAAGGTGAACGTGGTGGTGATGGCGGGGGTGAACGACGACGAGTTGTGCGACTTCGTGGAGTTGGCGCGGGAGCGGCCCGTGCACGTGCGGTTCATCGAGTACATGCCCTTCAAGGATAACGGGTGGGAGGGCGCGGCGGTTATGCCCTACCGCGCGATGCTGGAGGAGATCGGGCGGCACTATGAGTTGATGCCGCGCGTCGGACGGGGGGCGCGCCGCGTGGCGAAGGAGTACGCGATTCCCGGGTTCACGGGAACGGTCGGCTTCATCACCGCGATCTCAGATGATTTCTGCCGCGACTGCAATCGCCTGCGGCTGACCGCGGACGGGGCGATAAAGACATGTCTGTTCCACGCCTCCGAGGTGAGCCTGCGCGACCTGATGCGGGCGGGAGCGGGGGACGAAACGCTGGCCGAGGCGATTCGCGCCGCGCTTCTCACCACCTGATCCTTTCATTTTCCTGGCGAGAGGAAGCGCTGCGCCTCGATCAACCATTCGACGACGGCGGCGTTTTTCTCGTCATTGAGCAGGTTGATTTCCTGGGCCTCTTGAGCGGTGAGGGACACCTGGAGATTTCCCGGCAAGGAAACGGCTTGACCGCCGGGTTCGACGCCGGCGGGATTTGAA
>CAZUGW010000115.1:0-9431 GCA_964620055.1 uncultured bacterium | reverse complement strand
GTGAGGCGGTCGTCGGCGCGGACATACACCGGGCAGCCGGTGGCCTTGTCGAGGAGCGCTGACCGTTCCCCGCTCTCGCCCACCATGATGTCGGCGACGCGCGGCACTGCGCGCACCAAGATCGCCTGCGGCTTGTCCTCCGCGGCGAGGCGCCTGATCTCGCGCTCGAGCTTGAGCGCGATGGTGAGCGGAGTGCGGACCCGGCCCAGCCCCGCGCATAGCGGGCAGGTCTCGGTGATGATCCCCATCAAGCTCTCGCCGCGGCGCTTGCGGGTCATCTCGATCAACCCCAGCGGGCTGAGGTGGAGGATGTTGGTCTTCTGCCGATCGCGCTTGAGCGCTTCCTGAAACGCCTTCATCACTTTCTGGCGGTGGCGCGGGCGGTCCATGTCAATGAAGTCAATCACGATGATGCCGCCGAGGTCGCGCAGGCGCAGTTGCCGCGCCACCTCTTCGGCCGCCTCCAGGTTGGTGCGCAAGATGGTGTCGGCGAGGCCCGTAGTGCCGGTGAAGCGGCCGGTGTTGATGTCAATGGCGGTGAAGGCCTCGGCTTGATCAATGGAGATGTAGCCGCCAGAGCGTATCCACACGCGGCGCCGCAACAGGCGGTCAATCTCTCCCTCCACGCCGTACTTGTAGAAGATGGGGAGCTTGCCGCGATACCACTTGACGCGCTGGCGCAGGTCCGGGGCGATGGCCTGGATCAGCTCCACCGCGTTGTCGTAGACGCCCTTCGCATCAATCACCAGCGTGCTCACCTCGTCCGTGAACGCGTCGCGGATTACCTGGTAGGTGAGCGTGAGGTCCTGGTGCAGCACCGCGGGGGCCTTGGTGTGGCCGGCCTTCGCCATGATGCGGTCGCGAAGGTCGAGCAGCACCTTCAGGTCGGCCTGAAGCTCGGCCTTGCCGCGGCTCTCGGCCTCGGTGCGCATGATCATGCAGCACCCCTCGGGGCGAATCTGCTCGCCGACCTTCCGCAGCCGGTCCCGCTCCTTCCGATCTTCGATCTTGCGGGAGACGCCGATCTGGCGGTCATCTGACAGGAGCAGCACGAGATAGCGGCCGGGGATGGCGAGGCGCGTGGTAGCGCGCGCGCCCTTGGCTGCGACGGGCGCGCGGATGATCTGTACCACCACCTCCTGGCCCGACTTGAGCCGCTCCGAGATGCTGGCCGAGCGCGGTACGTTCGACGAGGTGACGCCGCTCTCGGTGACATAGCCGACATCGTCGGCGCACAGAAAGACGTTCTTCTCCAGGCCGATGTCCGCGAACGCCGCGTCCATGCCGGGCAGGACGCTGACCACCTTCGCCTTGAAGATGCTTCCGACGAGCCGCGGGTCGCGCTCGACGTGGAGTTCGGCGAGCTCGCCGTCCTCCAGGATCGCGACGCGTGATTCCAGGTCGTCGGCGGATACGATGATTTCCTTTTTCATGTCGTCCAATTCTCTTGCTAGAGGCAAGTTGGAAACTTACCCCACGGTTTCGTTATTGGTTACGCGTGCGGCCCCACTTGCGGCGGAGCGCGGGCTTGGGCCGCTCCGGGGCCAGCTCCCCCTCCACCGCGAGCGCGGTGCGACAGAGGCGGACCGCGCGGTCGGGGTCGTCCAGCCCGAGCAGGGCGACGAGCTCCTGCGGCCTGGCCCCGCCGTGGCTGCCCGTGCGCAGCTTCATGATTAGCGTTACCTCATCCTCGCCCGTCTCTTCAGCGCGCAAGGCGAAGATCAGGGGGCGCAGATCAACACTGCGCTCCGGTCGCTCGCCGCCGCGCTCCACGACGACCTCGTCTCGGGCGAGCAAGTCGCGAATCCGCGCGTGCATCTCGGCGAGGGAGAGGTCGGTCGCGGCGGTGACGCGGTACTCGGCGACGTCAATGTCCCCGAACGTCTCCTTCTTCTTGTACCCAGGCACGATCCACACGTCCGTGAGATCGAACCCCGCGGGAAGTTGCGCGCTCAGGCGGTCCTTCAGCGCCTCCGCGGTGAGCGGTTCCGCGAGGTGCAGCGAGAACACTTCCGCCTCCCCCGTCGCGCCGAGCGGGAGGGGCGGCCCGAAGCTCATCTTCGGATGCGGGTTGTGGCCCTGGGTGAGTTCCAGCGGCAGCCGCGCTCGCCGCATGGCGCGCTCCAGCGTGCGCTTGAGATCGAGGTGCCCGATCCAGCGCAGCGGCTCGCCCTTGCGATAGCGGCAAATGTACTGGGCCATCTACGGTGACTCCATCGCCCGCGCGGCCTCGCGCTTGAGCATCACGTCGGAGGCGCCGCAGTCAATGTGATCCCAGGGCAACGGGTCGTCCGGCGAGAGCGCGGCGTTGGCGTAATCGCTCATCTCCAATCCCGCCTCCGCGAACGCCTGCTGCCAGCGGGCGAAGTCGTAGTGCTCGCCCCAGGCGTCGAACTTCGCGCCCCGCTGCCAGGCCAGCTCGATGGCCCGGCCCACGCGCCGGTCGCCGCGGGAGATGGCCGCCTCCAGCGCGCTCACCCGCGGGTCGGTCCATGACAGCTTCACGTTCTTGTCGCGCAGCGTCTGCTGCAACAGGCGCAGCTTCATCTCCAGGGTCTCGCGGCTGTCCTGCGCAGCCCACTGGAATGGGGTGTGGGGCTTGGGGACGAAGCAGGCCACGCTGACGCCAATGTGCAGCCGGCTCCGCCGAGAGCCCAGCGCGCCCCGCGCGAAGGCGGCGAGGCGCTGCACCAGGTCGGCGATCCCGGCGACGTCCTCCTCCGTCTCGGTGGGCAGACCGATCATGAAGTAGAGCTTGATTCGCGTCCAACCGGAGGCGAACGCGGCCTCCGCCGCGGTGAAGAGATCGTCCTCGGTCACGTTCTTGCGGATCACGTCGCGCAGGCGCTGCGTCCCCGCCTCGGGCGCGAAAGTCAGGCCGCTCTTTCTCACCTCCTGAATCTTGTTCGCCAAAGTGACCGAGAACGCGTCCACCCGCAGCGAGGGCAGGGCGACGCCGACGCCCTCGGCTCCGAAGCGGTCCACCAGGCGGCTCACCAACTCCTCGATCTGCGGGTGATCCACACTCGTGAAGCCGAGCAGGGAGATCTCGTCGAATCCCGTCGCGGCCACCGCCTCCTCCGCCTGGCGCAAGAGCGTCTCCACGCTGCGCTCGCGCCGGGGGCGGTAGACGATGCCGGCCTGGCAGAACCGGCACCCCCGCGGGCAGCCGCGCATGATCTCCAGCGTCACCCGCGCGTGCACCGTCTCCAGGAACGGCACGATCTGCCGCGTCGGGAAGGGCGCGTTGTCTAAGTCGTCCACGATGCGGCGCACGATCCGCGCCGGCGCGCCCGTTACCCGACCGCGCGGGCCGACGCCCTCTGGCGCATAGTCATAGCGCGACGGCACGTACACCCCCGCGATCTCGGCCAGACGATCGAGCGCGGCCGCGCGGTCCCGAAGCGCCACGGCCTCGGCGATCTCCAGGATCGCCTCCTCCCCTTCCCCGACCAAGATGGCGTCGAAGAACTCCGCCATCGGCTCCGGGTTCGCCGCGCCGATCCCGCCGCCGATCACCAACGGATCGTCCTGCCTCCGGTCCGCGGCGCGAATGGGAACGCCGCCGAGGTCAAGCAGGTTGAGGACATTGGTGTACGTCAACTCATAGGGCAGCGTGATCCCGACCGCGTCGAACTCCCGCAGCGGAGTGCGCGACTCGAGCGTCGTCAGCGGCAGGCCGTGCGCGCGGAGTTGCTCCTCCATGTCGGGCCAGGGCGAGAACACGCGCTCCGCGAGGAAGTCGGGGTGGGAGTTGAGGGTGTGATACAGGACTTGCAGGCCCAGATGCGACATCCCGACTTCGTACACGTCGGGATAGCTGAGGGCAAAACGTGCGCGAACGCTTGCGTGGTCCTTGTGGACCGCGTTCCATTCCGCATTCGTATAGCGGGCCGGTTTCGTAACCCGCGCTAACAACGTCTCGAAATCCAAATCCTGTGTTCCACTCACGAGGACCGCAGATGCAGTCTCCTCGTCACCCCCGCCTGTCCCTGACCCGCCCTTGTCCCACCAGAGGTCGGATCCACGGCCCACCTTGTCCGACCAGAGGTCGGACCCACAGGAGTGTCACCTACGCGGCGACTGCCTCCATGATCGCGTCCGGGATGTCGAAGTTGGCGTAGACCTGTTGCACGTCATCCAGGTCCTCCAGCGCGTCCATCAACCGGAGCGTCTGCTGGGCCTTCTTCTCGTCCAGCGTGACCCGGTTCTGCGGGAGCATGGTCGCCTCGGCGCTGTCGTAGGCGATCCCCTTCGCCTCCAGCGCGCTCCTCACCGTCTCCAGGTCCGCGGGTGCGGTGCGAATCTCATACGACTCGTCGTCGGATTGCATATCCTCGGCGCCGGACTCCAGCGCGAGTTCCAGCAGCGTATCCTCGTCGGCGGCCGACCGCGGCACGATGATCACGCCCTTCTGCGCGAACATCCAGGCGACGCAGTTGGACTCGCCGAGGTTGCCGCCGTTGCGGCTGAACACGCTGCGCAGTTCGCCCACCACGCGATTGCGGTTGTCGGTCAGGATATGCACCATAATCGCCACCCCGGCCGGGCCGTAGCCCTCGTAGGTGATCGCCTCGAAGTTCACGCCTCCCAACTCGCCGGTGCCCCGCTGGATGGCGCGCTTGATGTTATCCTGGGGCATGCCGGACTGGCGCGCCTTCTCCACGATGGTGCGAAGGCGGATGTTGCCATCCGGATCGCCCCCGCCCTCCCGCGCCGCGGCCATCAACGCGCGGCCGAACTTGGCGAAAATCTTGCTCTTCTTCGCATCCTGCGCGCCCTTGCGCAGGCGGATATTGTGCCACTTGGAATGCCCGGACATGCGACGGTGACCTCCAGAGGATAGCACTCACATCTTACTCGATTCGCGGGAGGCTGGCAAGGGAGCGCGCGCGCGCGAAATGGGCGCACCGGGGGTGTCTACGCGGAGACGGTTTGGGTCCGCCGGAGGGAGACCGAAGAGGCGAGGAGGCAAAGGGGAGGGAGGGGAAACCACAGATGAACACAGATGGGCGCAGATAGGGGAAGGCTGGGGAGGAGGGGGCGGCGATGCGGGGTAGCGCTCGAGGAGGCTGTCGCCGCAGTACCCTTCGTTGTATGACGGAGAATGGAGACAGGTCTGCGGACTGACAGCCGAAGTCTCCGAACTGGGGCGGATTCCACAGAGACAGCGTCCGCCGTCTGGAGACCGGCGGGGCCGGCGGTGCGGCGCCGGGGCCGCGGGTGGTGGGGCGACCGCGGGGCGAGCAAGATGGTCATGGCATGGCCTCCTGGTCTGGGAAAGGCAAAAGTGAAGAGGCAAAAGGCAAGAAGTAAGCGAGAGGCGAAAGGGGCGGAGGGAACGGCGCGGCCCTTTTCCCAGGCTATCGTACCACACCGTGTCAAGAGGGTGAGGGGTGAAAGCAAGTAAGTTACATGTCATTCATGGTGACGAAACGTGGGGGAAAAGGGGGGAAGTGCGATAGAGCTGTTGGTTGTAAGGGGCAAAGGGAAGGGAGGGGAAACCACAGATGAACACAGATGGACGCAGATAGGGGAAAGCTGGGGGTCAGGAGGGCGGCGATGCGGGGTGTTCGCCGCGGTTGGGGGGACCCAGGGACCCGGGCCGAACGCAAAGGCGCTAGTTCGTGATGAGTCCCTATGCCCCCATGAGGCGGTGTCCGTCCCGCCGCAGGCGGGCGGACGATATTACTTCCAGATTGATTCCTCCCCTTCGCTACGCTCAGGGTCGGAATGACAACCTATGGCTTACGGCCATTCGGGCGCGGGTCAGTCAGATCTCGTCTTGCGACCTGCACCCACGCTGTCATTCCGAGCGCAGCGAGGAATCAATCCCGCGTAGTCAGAGCGCCGCAGGCGCTCTGTCCTCATAGACCGAACCAGTCGGCGGCCAGGTCTTTCCACTCCGGGTTGAGCGATTCGATCAGGGCGATCTTCTTGGAGCGCCGCCAGCCTTTGATCTGCTTCTCGCGGGTGATGGCGTCCCAGACATACTGGTACTCCTCGTAGTGCACCAGGCGCGTTATCTCGTAGCGACTGGTGAATCCGGGGACCTCTTTCTCTTTGTGCTGGCGGATACGGCCCTCGAGGTTGCCGGTCACGCCGGTGTAGAGGGTGTAGGTGCGGCTGGCGAGGAGATAGACGTAGTAGGTCTTTTTCATGATGTGGTGTCCGTCCGCCTGCGGCGGACGGCATTATACCAGATTGATTCCTCGCTACGCTCGGAATGACAGACTGGGGGTGGTGTAGTTAGGAGGAGGGGAGGCGACGGGGCTTCGGCAGCGCGTGCCGGGGAAACCAAACCCCACTCTGATTGAGTGTGCTGCGCTGTAACGGCTGCAGCAGGAGACAATCCTCTGCCATGCGAACTAGGGGCTTGAGGAACAGGCGATGGGACAACGCGGTAAGAGTAAGGCGTGGCCGTGGTTGGTGGCGGGAGTGCAGTTGCTCAAGGACTTGCCTGCGGGTGTGGTTTCTCCGGCGGGGCCGATCGTCGGGGTGGGCGCGGTACTGGCGTCGGCCGGGGTGAAGCTGGAGGAGTGCTTCGAGCAGATTGACCATGACCGCGATACCCAGGAGATCAGGGCCGGTGTGCGGGCGATCCTGGAAGAGGTGGCCGGCGCTTCGGACAGGGACATCGCTTGGCAATTGGAGCAGGTGGGGCTAACGGATCAGATCACACCCGAGCAGTTCCGAGCGATCGTGCGACGGCGGGCGCGGCGCGCGGGGTTGATCAGTGACGAGGAGCGCGTAGAGGCCTATCGCAGGTATGTGGCCGATTCGTACCGGTATGTGGATCTCGTGGGGATTGCGCCGCAGGCACGAGCCGTGCCGCTGGAACTCGAAGAGGTGTTCGTGCCTCTGTCCGCGGTGCCGGAAGAAGCGCGAGAGAACTGGTATCAAGAGGAGCGGAACCGGCTGAGCGAGTTGGAGCGCGCCGACAGCCTGGGAGATAGGGAGAGGCTGGAGGCGGAACTGGGGCGGAGGGAGGAGGAGCGGCTGCTGGCGAGAGGGCGGCGAGCGCAGCCGGAGCCGGTGGCGGAGATCTTGCAGGCAGACCGGCGGGTGGTGATCCTGGGCGATCCCGGATCAGGGAAGACAACATTGCTGAAGTGGCTGGCGAGGGCCTGCGCGCAGGGGGCAGAGGCCCTGCGTGAGAGGGTGGGGTGCGAGGAAAACCTGATCCCGGTGGTGGTCCCCATCGCGGACTACGGGCGGGCGCTGGAGAGTGATCCGACGCTGACGCTGGGCGCGCATGTTCGGCAGCGCCTGGAGAGTCTCAAGGAACACGAGGCGGCGGGATTCGGGGACCTAGTCCTGGAGAGGCTGGAGGAGGGAGATTGCCTGGTCCTGGTGGATGGGTTGGATGAGATCCCTGATCCGAGGTATCGCCTGGCGGCGGCGCGCGGCGTCTCGCAGTTGATGGTGGCCTATCCTAGTAACCGCTATGTAGTCACCTCGCGCATCTACGGGTACTCCCTGTGCCGGCTGAACGGGGAGGTGGTGCACTACGTGCTGGAGGGGTTCACGGATAAGGATATAGGGCAGTTCGCGGGGCAGTGGTGGCGGGCGCACGAACGCGCGCAGCATCCCGAGGCCCCCAACCTCGCGGCGGCGAGGCAGCAGGCCGAGGGTCTGGTGAAGACGATCTTCGAGGCCGGACATCCACAACTCATCGAATTCGCGCGCAGTCCCTTGTTGCTCACGGTCTTGGCACTGGTCAAGCAGCAGCAGGTGGTTCTGCCGGAACGGCGCGTGCAGCTCTATCACATCGCCTTGAACACGCTGATGGAGAACTGGAGCCGCGCGCGCAGCCTTGCCGGGCCTCTGAGAGGGGCCGAACTCGATCTGAACCAGTCGCTACGGGTGTGGCAGGAAGTGGCGTTCTGGATGCATGGCGCCAAGTCCAGCGGGACGGTGCATCGGTCAGAGCTGGCGGAGCGGTTACAGGCGGTGCTAGCGGAGGAGTTGGGGCTGCCCGCGCGGGAGGCGGAGCAGACGGCCGAGAGCTATCTGGAGGCGGCGGCGGGGAGGACAGGGCTGTTGCAGGCGCGGGGCGAGAATGTGTTTGGGTTTCTGCATCAGACTTTTCAGGAGTACCTGGCAGCGCGGCATGCCGCCAGCCCAGCGGGAGGGGCTTTCGGCAAGCTGGCCTCGCATCTCCACGACCCGCGATGGCGGGAGGTGATCTTGTTGACGGCCGGCTACCTGGGCGCAGTGGTGGACCAGCCGGGGTATGCGGGAGAGTTCGTGGACAGCATCAGAAAAGCCGGCAGCAGGTACGATGATGTCCTGCATCGAGACCTGCTGCTGGCGACGGCGTGTCTGGCGGATCGGACGCCGGCGGACCGCAAGTGCGAGCAGGAGACACTAGGCGAGGTGTGCGATGTGCTGGCACAAGCAGATAGTTCTCCCCTGGTTGAGGCGTTCTGTTCCGCGCTGAAAGACCTCAGGCACGTCCGAGTATCAGATGCAAATGCCTCTAGGCTCTGCACGCTTGCCCAGCATGCGCGTTCCCTGGTACGACAACGCGCGATTGCAGGGCTGGCGCAGGCCGAGGGAGAGGCGGCCGAGGAAGCCATATCCAGAGCATTGGGTGGGACCGACGCGGATGTGGCGGCCTGTGCCGCAGCTGTGCTGGCAAGGCGCGGCATAGTTTCGTCGGCAGTAGTTCGTTCCTTGGCGCATGGTCTGGGATCGTGGGGGGGACTGCCGAACGATCTCATGGGGCTACTCTCGGGTCGGACCAGTCTCGATGGCTTGCGTGATGCATTGGTAGGGGAGCTATCCAGCGAACAGCCGGAGTCCCGGATGTACGCGGCAGACGCGCTCGGGCGTCTGTCTATGTGGAATGCCGCCGCCATCGCCAGCCTAACAGGACTCCTAGGTGACGCTAGCCTTGATGTTCGGAAGTCCGCGATATGGGCGCTTACGACCTTGGGACGCGCTGCAGGGATTGAGCGTCAGGTGATGGACGCGATCCTGCCACTGCTGAACGATCCTGACGGCGACGTAAGGCATGCCTGCGGCCTGAATGTGGCGCGACTGGGCGGGGAGGCCGAGGCTATTCAGCAGGCGCTGCTTGAGGGGCTCCGGCACGTTTACCCGTTTCCGCGCATGCAGTCGGCCAGCACACTTCGCATGATGGGGGCCGAGGCAAGAGTCGTGCCGATTCTGCTCGAGTGGATGGCACGCCCCGAAGACGTGCATTTCGCACTGCACGCAGTTGGGCTCCTAGGCGCCATCGATGAGCAAGTCTGCTCTGCCATCATCGCACTTCTAGATTCCGACGTGCCCTCTGTGCGTGCACATGCGGCACGGACGTTGGGAGCCCTGGGGGCTAGAGACGCGACGACTCTGGCTGCCCTTGCCCGAGTACTCCACGACCCCGAGTTCCTGGTTCGCTGGACAGCCGCAGAAGCTCTTGGATC
>CAZUGW010000114.1:6129-9443 GCA_964620055.1 uncultured bacterium | reverse complement strand
GGCTGAACGCGGCGGCGCCGGTCCACGCGCCCGGTCCGCACCAGGTGCTGTGCCGGGTGGAGGCGGACGCTCCCCGCGCGCGGTAAGGTGCGTGGAGCACATAAGGTGATTGGTCCCACCCAGCGTCAGCCGGGCGGGCGGACCGCGAGTGGACGATAGCATGAGACAAGCTACTGCCTAACGAACAGGCTCCGGCACTTCCGTGCCGAAGGAATCACAACTCGTGATTTCTAGGTTTTTGAATTTTCAAATGTAAGCAACCCGCCGTTCTTGATAACACTTTCACCAAAGTCATAGTGCTTGGGCTTTCCGTTGAGATAATAGTTTATTACCCGTGCATTTGCACTGTGAGTAACGATTAAGACGTTTTTGTCTTTGTGCTCTTCCATAATCACATCACAGAAATCGCAGACTCGTTTTGTGAATTCTTTGAAACTTTCCGTGCCCATATTTCCGCTACCGATTGCTTGCCAAAACAATTTGAGAGCATCCACAGTTTCCTCTGTGCCCTCAAACTCACCACAGTCTATTTCGGCGAGCCTGTCATCAAGCACAATCGGTCCTTTGTAGATGATTTCGCAGGTTTGGCGTGCTCGTTTTTGGGGACTGCAGAAACACGCATCAAAACCAACGCTCCTTAAGTTTTCAGCTTGCAGTTTTGCCTGCGCTATTCCTGTTTGATTCAACTCCGTATCTGTACAACCGTTGAACTTCTTGAATAAGTTCCAATCGGTTTGCCCCTGACGGACGAGGTATAACATTGACCTGCCCCCAAGAATAATACCAACGCGTATTGTACCAGAACTCATCCGGGCCTTGCCCCCATTCCTGTACCACTCGGAATGAGAGTCTTCCGGGTCAAGACAGCAAGCTCTGTCTTTACTGACGTAGTTGGGGCCGCCGCCATCGACGCGCGCACGAAGTCCTCCGGCGACAGGTTGCGGAGCGCGCGGTGCGGCCGCGCCGCGGGGTGGTGGTTCGGCCAAGCCTCGTCGGTCAACTGAACCGCGAGGTTTCCTCGATCCAGACTGGTCAGCCGCGCAGCTTCCGAGTAGAATCGCCCCATGAGCGAGCGCATTCCGAAGACGCAGCGCGCGGTGGAGTTGATCAGCCCGGACGAGCTCCGGCTGAACGCGGCGGCGCCGGTCCACGCGCCCGGTCCGCACCAGGTGCTGTGCCGCGTGGAGGCGGTGGGGCTGTGCTTCTCCGATCTGAAGCTGGTCAAGCAGTTCTCCGCCCATCCGCGCAAGTCGGAGGTGGTCTCCGGGGTGGACCCGGAGGTGCTGGCGCGACTGCCCAGCTATGTGCCCGGAGAACGGCCCACCGTTCCCGGGCATGAGGCGGTGGTGCGGGTCGTCGCAGTGGGCGATGAGGTGGCGGCCTACACGCCTGGTGAACGCTATCTGGTGCAGGCGGATTACCGCTGGCTGCCGACGGCGGGGGCGAACGCCGCGTTCGGGTACAACTTCGCCGGGGCGCTGCAGGAGTACGTGCTCTTCGATGCGCGCGTGATCACCGCGCCGGACGGCGAGTCCGCGCTGATCCGCGTGCCGGACAGTTTACCTGCCTCGGCCGTCGCGCTGGTCGAGCCGTGGGGCTGTGTCGAGGCCTCGTATGCAGCCGCGGAGCGGCGGACGCTGAAGGCGGAGGGCAGGGCGCTCGTGGTCGCGGAGACGGGAGGAGTCCCGGAGAGCCTCCGCCAACTGCTGATCGAAGCGGAGCCCGAGAGCGTAACCCAGATGCAGGCCGCGGAATTGGCCGCGCTCCGCGAGGCCGCCTACGACGACATCCTGTACTTCGGGAATCGCCCGGAAACCATCGAGGCGCTCTTTCTCCACCTCGCGCCGCATGGGCTGTTCGCGATCATGTTATGCGGAAAACGACTGCCGCGGCCGGTGAAGACCCCTGTAGGGCGCGTCCACTACAGCGGGATACGCCTCACGGGAACGATGGGCGATAGCCCATTGGAGGCGCGGGAGCGCCTCCCAACATCAATGGAGATTCCGGCGGGAGCGCGGATGAACGTGGTCGGAGCAGGTGGGCCGATGGGGGTGATGCACGTGATCCGCGCCCTCTCCTCGGGCATCGCGGGGATCGAGGTGTGCGCGGGCGACACGGACGACGTGCGGCTTGCTTCCCTGTCCCGCCTCGCGGCCCCGTTAGCGGAGAGGAATGACGCCCTGTTCTACACGTACAATCCAACCCGGAAACCGGCTCTGGGGCCGTTCGACTATGTCGCGCTCATGGTCCCCGCGCCTGCGCTGGTTGCGGAAGCGATCTCACAGGCCGCGCCGGGGGCTATCCTCAGCCTCTTCGCGGGGATCCCGGCCGACGTGAGCGCCGACCTCGATCTCAACGCTTACCTCGAGAAGGGCTGCTATCTCACCGGGACCAGCGGGTCGGAGATTCGGGACATGAAGACGGTGCTGCGCAAGCTGGAGGCGGGAACGCTCGACACCAACTTGTCGGTGGCCGCCGTCGGCGGCCTGGAGGCGGCGATTGAGGGAATTCGGGCCATCGAGCGGCGGGAGATCCTGGGCAAGATCGTGCTCTACCCGGCCTGCCGCGGCCTACCGCTCACCCGGCTGAACGAACTATGTGAGCAGCGGCCGGAGGTGGCGGCGCAGTTTTCCGACGGCGCCTGGACGCCGGAGGCGGAGCAGGCGCTGCTGGGGGCGTGCGAGGGAGGACGGTTATGAAGCAGTCAAGGCGAGAGGCGGCGCTTGCTATTCGCAAGGCCGTCTTCGACGTCACCGGCGAGCGGCGCTCCGTGACATATCAGCGCGTCGCAAACGCCTCCTCCGACGCGCCGCCTCTGCGCCTGGCGCGCGCGGAGGCGAAGTCGCTCGGGGCGCGACTGACCCGCAGGCAAGAGAAGGGCGAGGCGCTGCCACGCGCGTTCCTGGTCCGGGACCTTGGGCTCTTCACCCTCGGCGAGGCTCCGCTCCCGGGCGAACTCGCGGGCCACCTCGCCCTCATCACCGGCACGGGGAGCGGGCTGGGGCGCAGCATCGCCCTCGGCCTGGCCCGCGCGGGAGCCTGCGTCGGCCTTGCCGATATTGACCTGAAGGGCGCGGAGGCCACCGCGGGGGAGATCGGGGCGGCGGCGCTCCCGATCCGATGCGATGTCACCTCCGAGACGGAGGTCGGCCGCGCGGTGGACGCGGTGCTCGACCGCTGGGGCGGTCTGGATATCCTGATCAACGCGGCCGGGATCGCGCCCGCCTACCCCCTGGTCGAATTGCCTGTGAAGCAGTGGCGGCAGGCGCTGGAGGTGAACCTCCAGGACCTGCACGCGCGGCTCGTGGCGAAGC
>CAZUGW010000114.1:0-6119 GCA_964620055.1 uncultured bacterium | reverse complement strand
GACCATGATCCGCCAGGGGATGGGAGGGAGCATTATCGTCCTGAGCTCCAAGTCCGGGCTGGAGGCGAGTCGGGACAACTCCGCCTACAACGCCACCAAGGCGGGCGAGATCCACCTGGCGCGGGGCTGGGCCTTGGAGCTGGGCGAGCACGGGATCAGAGTGAACGCGGTCGCGCCGGGCAATGTCTTCGATAAGTCGCGGATCTGGAACCCTGAGTACATCAGGGCCTGCGCGCGGAAGTATGGCATAAAGCCGGAGGAAGTGATTCCGTACTATGTCGGCAAGACGGCCCTCCGGCGGGAGATCGTAGGGCAGGACATCGCCGAGGCGGTGGTGTTCCTCTGCTCCGACCGAGCCGCCAAGATCACCGGGCAGACGCTGGTGGTGGATGCCGGGCAGGTGATGGTCCGGTAACGACCGCCGGGGACGGGAGGGGGGAGCGGGGAGGTCGTCTTCCGCAGGGGGTGAGGCCGCGTGTTCTTCTTCCTGCCTATAGGCACGACGCGCCCGTGCTGGCGGACGCCGTATGTCACTTACTGCCTGCTGGCGGCGAACCTGCTGGTCTCGCTCCTCGTCTGGCAGGCCCCGGACGGAATGTCGAAGCTGTTCACGCCCCTCCACCCTACGTTCGAGTCCTGGGTGCTCTCGCTGTTCGCCCACGCCAGCCTAGATCACTATCTCGGCAACGCGCTATTCCTGTGGCTCTTCGGCGCCATCGCGGAGGACGTGTTGGGCCCGGCTCTGTTCGTCGCGTTCTACCTCGGGGGCAATCTCGGGGCGGGGGTGCTGGACTACTGGGTCACGGCCACCTACGTGCCGACGGCGATGAACGTGCCGTGGCTCGGCGCCTCGGGGGCGATTGCGGGGATCATGGGGCTGTCGGCGTGCTGTTTCATGCGCGCGAAGGTGCGGGTGTGGTACCTCGTCTGGGCCGGGGTGCGGGGTGCCAGCGGCGTGTGGGAGGTGCCCCTGCCGGTGTTTGGCGGGTTGTGGATGGGATGGGAGATCGTCAAGGGGTTGATGGCGACTTTGGTGCAGATGAGCACCGGGCTGCACGGCGGGGTCGCTCACTGGGCGCACGTCGGGGGCTTCGTCGTCGGCGTCGCCGGGGCGCTGGCGCTGCAGCTTCCCAAGAGGATCTCGCGTTCTGACCTGGTCTCGAGCCACCTCGCACCCAGCACCGACGCCGACGCCTATCGGGAGGCGGGGGAACTGGAGCGCGTGCTGGCCGAGTCGCCCGAGGACGCCCAGGGGTGGCGGGCCTATGGCCAGGCGCTGGAGTTGAGCAACCGCGAGCCGCAGGCGCGGGAGGCCTTCTGCCGGGCGACCTCCCTGAGCCTCACACAGGGCGATGTCCCTACCGCGGCGGAGGCCTATCAGGAGGCCTGCGGAACGGAGCCGTTGGCGGGAGCTTCCGCGGAAGCGTTGTTGCAACTCGCGTTCGCGCTGGAGGACCGGGATAAAACCGCGGAGGCCTTCGCGGTGCTTCGCTTCCTCGCTCACGCCCACCCCGAGGCCGCGCAACTGGACACCGCTCTCGTCCGCGCCGGGGAGATCGCGCGCGTGGCCCTGCACCGGACCGAAGCGGCGAGGGAATGCTACCAGGAATTGCTCGATTCCTGCCCCATCAGCCCCATGCGCGCCCTGTGTCAGGAGAGACTGCGGGAACTGACGGCTCAGGTCGGCGCGTGACTCCGGCCGCTATCCTGGCGCGGGCGAAGAGGCCCACAGGGGAACGTAGCGCCAGGCCATGTCCAGCTCTTCGTCCAGGGTCTTCCATCTGGGCTCGCGTTGCGCGAGAAAGGCCCAGAAGGCCGGGGAATGGTCGAAATGGGCCGTGTGACATAACTCGTGGAGAAAGACGTAGCGGACCAGCGCGGGCGGCACGAAGAGCAGCTTCTGGTTGAGGCTGATGGCGCGGTGCCGCGAGCAGCTTCCCCAGCGGCTTCGCTGTGATCTTACCAGCACCCGCCCCATGGGCAGGTCTAGCTCGCCGCTTAGCTTTGACAGCCAGGGAATGAGGTCGGCGCGGGCCTTGCGCTTGACCCAGTGCTGGAGCGCGAGACGACATAATTGGGGATTCGCCACATCGCCTCGGACCAGGAGCACGTCACCGCTTTTCTTGTAGCTCACCGTCCCGGGTGTGGGCGCGGGATCGTAGCGCACCGCCCAGGCCTCGTCCACCGCCCGCAGTACGACGCTTTCCGGCAGATCAGATGAGCCGTTGGTGCCGGCGAGCTCGCGCTGCTCGTTCACCTTCTGCTGGGCGCGCTCGATCCACGGCCGCTTCTCGCGCAGGATCTCCGGAATCTGCTCCCGGTCGAATCCCTGGGGAACGACCACGATCACTCGCCCATCGTACAGTGAGACTTTGACCCGTACGCACTTCGCCCTGAGGCTTTCCTGGATGCTGTAGCCGATGGCTGTCATCTTTGCCCCTCGCCCGTATTCGGAGGTCTGGTTATCATGGCAGCGCGGTTCCCAGTTCCGGGAGAGAGGGTAGTTCCACCTGTCGAAACCGTCAAGATTCGAGCAATTCTCGTCTATTCTGGCAACCGCACGCTGTGGTAGCAGGAACTTCGGAGCTATCCTCGAACAGATGAGTGCATGAGCGCATACGAGCACGCTCCCACTATCATGGACAGCCGGCCGTCGGGCGAAACGCGCCTCGGCGAGTTGGTCGCGGTCTCCCGCGCGCCGGCCGTGGTCTCGCTCACGGAGGTGGAGGCCCTGCGCGACCGTCTCTGCGCGGGCGAGGCCTGTCGGTCCGAGCTGGCCCCGCTACTCGCGGAGTATCACCTGGGCGACCCGGAGACCCGGGCCGCGTTCGAGACGGTGGTTCGCTCCCTGGGGCGCGCCGAGCCGCGCGGTGACGCGTTTACCATCGCCGGGGTCTATGGCTCCGGCAAGTCGCACCTGCTCGCCGCGCTGGCCCTGCTTGCGGGTCACCCCAGGGAGGCGTGGCCCTGCTTTCTGGAGACCCATGCGGAGTTCCGGCCGTCGGCCCAGGGGTTTGCGAAGCCGAAGCTCGTGGCCGCGATCGCGCTGGATGAATACCCTACGCAGAGCCACCCCTTGGAGCACGTGGTGTTCTCCCGCCTGGAGCGCGAGTTGGCGCGGCGGCACGGCGTGCGCGTCGCCCTCACCGAGGACTCGCACCTGCTGCAGCTCGTCCAGGAGTACGTGCTGCCCCAGTGCGGGGCCGACCTGGAGGGGGCGGCGCGGGAGGCGACGGGCCTGGACTGGGGGACGCTGTGTGACCGGGACCCGGAGGCCGCGGCGCGAGTGGCCCTCGATTTCCTCGCCCGAACCGACTTCCCGCTGGACTGGCGCCGCTCCCGCGCCGAGGCCTGGGGCGCGCTGCGCGCCGCGCTGGGAAAGCATGCGATAGATGGGCCGGTGATCCTGCTGGACGAACTGGGTCTCTTTCTCGCGGGCAAGGATCGGAAGGGGCTGAACGCCGACGCGTCTTTCCTGCAATACCTGGCGCAGTTGACCGGGGGAGAGCGCGGTTGGCTGATCTGCGTGACCCAGCGGGGCCTGGAGGAGGTGGGTGACATTGACCGCCGCACCCTCCGGCAGATGCGGGATCGGTTCCGCACCACGCTCGCGCTCGATCTCGCGGAACTCGGCTGGGTGGTGGAGCACAAGCTGGTCCGCAAACTGGATCCCGCGTCGTTCCCCAGGGAGATGGCGCGTCTTCACACCGGCTATCAGGAAGATGGAGACATCGGTTTCTCTCCTGAGGAGTTGGCGCGCACCTATCCCCTGAATCCGGTCTGTCTGCAGGCCGTCCAGCGTGCCGCGGAGACCTGCCTCTCGCGCACCCGCAGCGTCACGCGCTTGTTGCAGGAGGCGATGTTCGAGCGCGGGTGGACCGAGCTTCCGGCCGCACGGCTAATCACCCTGGAGGCGGCCTTCGATCTCCTCACCCCGGAGCTGCCGCACAGCCCGGAGGGGCGGAAAGTGTTGAGCGCGGTCGAGGCGATACTCGCGAACGCGGGTCGCATCGCTCCCCAGCGTGAAGCCCAGTTGGCGGCCGTCGTGAAGGCCCTGGGGTTGCTGGCCTTGGGCGACTTGAGATGGCCGATCGCGCAGCTTCGCGCCGGATTGGTGAGCGGAGAGGACCCGGCCCTGTGGCAGCGCGCGGAGGCGCTGCGCGAGGTGCTCGGCGCGCTCTACCGGAGGGGCGCGCAGGTCGAGCGCGCCCGGCGGGAGGGCGACGACGCGGACGAGTACTATCTCGATCTCACCTCCACCGCCAACGAGCGAATCCGGCAGCGTCTCCGCGAGCTGCTGGCCGAACTGACCCCCGGCGATTCCCGTGTCCCCCGATCGGCGCTGGAGGCCTGCACGGAGGCGGCGTTTCCCCTGGCGGGACTGCTCGACTCCCGCAGCCTGCCCGTAGAGTGGCAAAACGCGCGGCGGCACGTGTCGGTGGTCTGCCGCGATCTGGCCGGGCTGTCCTCCGACGAGGTGCGCAACCTCGCGGGCACGCTGGCCTCGCCGCAATCGCGGGAGGACGGCGCGCTGTTCCTCGCCCTGCCGCACGGCCTCGCGGAGCAGGAGCGCGCCTGGGCTGACGCGACGCGGGGGCTGGAGGCGTGCTTCGGCCCGGCCTTGCTCGCCTGGCTCCCGCGGCCGCTGACCGCGGGCGAGCAGGACCACCTGGTCGAGCACGCGGCCTTGGCCCGGATGGTGGCCGACCCGACCCTGGTGAAGCGGCACGACGCGGAGGTGCGCAGCCGACTGCGCGCGCGGTGGACCGATTCGGCCGCGGAGGTAAGGAGTACGCTGCAGCGCGCCTATCACGAGGGTAAAGTGATTGGCATCGGTGGCGAGGTGGTGATCGAGACGGAGCGGCTGTGGGCCCTGTTCGGGGGGTGGGAGGCGACGCTGACGGCGGTCTTCGCTCCGGCCTTCGAGAGGATCTTCCCGCGCTTCTCCGCCATCGCCCCGGAGCGGCGGCTGGCGGGTCGGACGCACACCAATCAGATCATTGACCAGTTCCTCCGGCCGGGCGAGGTGCATCTGCCGCCCGCCTCCGCGTTGGAGGCGCACCTGCTCGCCTATGCCAAGCCGCTGGGCTTGCTGGAGGGAGAGGATCGCCACTTCCGGCTCGCGCTGGGCCGCGGCGATCTCGTCGCCGCGGTCCTCGCGGCGACGCCGGCGCGCAGCGAGGGAGAGCAGTTGGAGCCCGCGGAGGTGATCCCGTTCGGGGAGCTGGCCGGGAAGCTCGCAAAGAGCGAGTGGGGCCTGACACGGGAGCAGACCGAGTTGCTGGTGGCGGCCCTGCTGCGCACCGGCCACCTGGTGGCCCTCGACGCGTTCCTCCAGCCGCTCCGCTTCGACGTCGTGGCCGCGCCGCTCAGCGATTTCCTTCCGTATGTGACGCGGGCGAGACCGCTGCGGGGCGCGGGAGCGGAGGGCGCGCAATCCCTGTGGTCGGCGGCGACCGGCGCGGCCGCGGCCGAGTGGGACCTCCCGGCGCAGGAGCGCGTCTGGCGGGACTTGCTCGCGTGGGCCGGCAGGCTTCTCGCCTCTGTCGAGCAGAGGCGCGCCGCGCTGGCGCACGCGGCCGAGGCGCTGGGACATGGAGCCGACGCCTGGGCCTCGGCCGGGGCCGCGCTCTCCCGCGCGGAGGCGGTGGCGCGCGGGGTGGATGGTTCGCTCGCCTCGCGGGAGGGGCTGCTGAAGCTGGCGCAAGCGGCAGACCGGCTCCCCGGCCACGTGCCCGCGAGCGCCGAGGCCTTGCGGCAGTGGCGGGAGTGCGCGGCGTTCCTGGAGCGCGACCTCGGTGAGCTTGCCTCCCTCTACCGATTGCTCACCGACGGACGGGTGACGTGCCCCGAGGGCTCGCTGCTGGCCCGCGCGCGGCAGGAGGCGGTGAGCGCCTTCGCCTCGCCGGAGCGCCTGATCCGAGAACCCGCGGCCGTCCGGTCGCTCGCCGCGGGCTGGCTCGAGACGTATCGGCGGCACTATCTCGCGTGGCACGAGCGCGTTCACGCCGCGGCGCGGTTCGGGCCTCTGGCAGGGCTGCGACCGTCCGCGGCGCTGGAGGCGATGCGGCGGATGGCGCGGGTGGGGTTGTTTCCCCAAGAGGCCGCCCGCTTAGACG
>CAZUGW010000113.1:2464-9497 GCA_964620055.1 uncultured bacterium | reverse complement strand
ACCAGCCCCACTGTTCATATAGGTCCATCTGATCGCGCAGGAACTGCTCGACATTAGGCGCCCAGCGCGCGCAGCCGAACTCGCCCGCGAAGATCGGGACGTGGTACTTCTCCTGGAACCGGCGCACGGTGAGAAGGGTGCGCTTCACCGTCTCACGGTCCCAGCGCTGCTCCGGCTCGACGTGGGCGGGGACGACGCCTGGGTAAGAAACCGGGCGATTGGGGCGCTGGTGGGTGTAGTGGCGCGGGCTATAGAAGTGCACCACATACACCGTGCGCGGGTCGCCGGTGGGCTGAAGTTCGTCGAACAGGTGCGGGTACCCCCAGCCGCTGGAGTTCACGAGGATCGGGGTGTCCTTGTTCACAGAGCGGATGGCCTTCGTAATCTGCTTCGCCAGCGCGTTCCAGTCGCCGAGCGGCTCCTTCGCCGCCTCGTCCGGGTGTGGCTCACAGACGAGGTCGAAGCCCACGATCGAGGCGCGGCCGCGGTAGTGCGCGGCGACGCGCTGCCACATCCGCGCATAGGCCTGCTGCGCCGCGGCGTCACGCCAGAGTTCCAGGCTGGTCTCGAAGTTCTCCCGCCCCGGCCCCTCGCGGCAGGTCAGAACCACGAACAGCCCGGCCATCTCCGCCGACTCCACCAGCCGGTCCGTCCGATCGAGTTCCTCCGGCCGGAACGAGTACGGCGGCTTGGGGTCGTAGATATTCGTGATCGGGATCTCCGCCAGATTCGCGCCCCAGGAGCGCAGCACGCGCATGTCGTCCGTGGTCGCGTACTGCATCACATTCGCGCCGCGGAACGCGCCCTGTTTCCAGAGCGCGAAGGCGTCGGGCGAAGCGGCGTTGGCCGCAACCACGAGCGCGAGCACGGCGACCCCCGTCCACAACAAGGTCACGATCCGGGCCATACAGTGTCCTTCGCGAAGAACTCCTGGAAGAGTTGCAGCAGCGTGGTGTCGGGATAGCGCTGCTGGTCGGTTGGGTCGGCGGTCATTTCAAGGTCCATCACCTGCCAGCCGCGCAGGTCCCAGTAGGCCCACGACCAGCCCCAGCGTTCGTAGAGGCCGATTTGGTCGCGGAAGAAGTCGAGCACGTCGCGGGCGTAGCGGGCGCAGCCGAATTCGCCGGCGAAGATGGGCGCGCCGATGCGCTCCTGGAAGTCGCGCACGGGCTGGAGGGTGCGCTCCATGGCGGCCGCGTCCCAGTGCTGCTCGGGCTCGACGTGCGCGGGCGCAACGCCGGGGTAGGGAACGGGATGGTCCGGCTTCTGGTGGGTGTAGTGGCGTGGGCTGTAGTAGTGCACGCTGTAGACCGTGCGCGGATCGCCGGTCGGCTCCAGGTAGTCGAATGTATACGGGTACGCCCAGCCGGTGGAGTTGATGATGATGGGAGTGTCCGGGTCCTCCTCACGAATCGCCTCGGTGGTGCGGCGGATCAGCGCATTCCAGTCGGCCGCGGTGCCCTTCATCATCTCGCCGCGCTGCTCGCGGGGGAAGTCGCTGAAGAGGTCCTCAGGGTGCGGCTCGCACATCAAGTCATAGCCCGCGATCCGCGCCGCGCGCAGATGCCGGGCCGTCTCCCGCCACATCCGCACGAACGCCTCGTGATAGGCGAAGTCCTGCCACATGGTGTGGTCGGTGTTGAAGTCCCGCCGGCCCGGGGCGGAGCGGAAGTTGAGGGTGGCGAAGAGATCGGCCTCGCTGGCACGCGCGAGCGCGGTGTCAATGTCCGCGAAAGCGTCCGCCTTGAGCGCGAACGGCGCCTCGAACTCGCACACGCTCTCCACGCCGAAGCTCACCAGATTCGCGCCCCAACTCCGCAGCGTCCGCAGGTCCTCCACGGTATGGCGCGGAAACGCATTCGCCCCGCGCAGATGTCCGCCCGTCCAGAGATCGAAACGGTCCACAGTGCTTCTCCACTTCGCGCAAGATGCTGTCGCAAGGGGTTCGACGGCAGGGGAGGCGCGCCTGCCAGCTACTGGGTCTTGACCTCTGAGGTGAGGATCGCACCCTCTTCGTACTTCCGTTCCGGGTACTGAAACTGGAAATGCGTGATGACTGACAGGATCTGCTTCTCCCCCCGTTTCCGCTCGCTCCTCTCCTCAATGACTCGGAAGGCGGATTCGGGCAGTGCGTCGGAGGAGATGGGCGGCGACTGCCGACGCGCCACTTCCGCCATCTGTTGCCGCTGCGCGATGCTCATCTCGGCATAGGGAAGGCCGGTCTCGCGTCGTGCCGCAGCGACTTGCTCGGGAGAGAGCGAGGCGTAGAAGCGCAGCCCGGTGCGGGCATAGGCAGTACTGCGCAGTCCGGCGCGTGCGAGATCCTCAGGCAGCGAATCAGACCCGATGGACCGATCCCCGAGCGCGACCGCGAACGCGGCGAGGTCATCGAGCGTGAACTGCCCCTGCGTCTTGAGCTTCTCACGATAGGCCACAACCAGTGATTCTGGAACCTCCGTCTGAGCGCGCTGGTGCCAATGCACATCGCGGAACACGAGGCAGCCGCCGACCTTTCGCCAGGCGACGGTCTTTCCCAAGAACTCATTGTCGCCGAGCAGGTAGAGCGTCCGCCAGAGCGGGAGGCCCGCGGCCATCTCCTCGCCTACCCATGGCCCGCGTTGCGTGAAGTAGTCCGAGATCACCGACAGCCCTGTCTTCTGGGCAAGCGACTTCTGAATCTCGGCCAGGTCTCCCCGACCTGCCTCCAGCGTCACCACCTTCAGCAACTCCGGGTCGGTCGGCTCCACCCACTCCGCCTTCCGACGCGCCGCGAGCTTCTCCCGGGCGTAACTGAACCCCTCACGCTCATTCTTGGTGATGATCTCCCAGGCTGCGTCGTGGTCCGGAGAGCCGGTGTCCTGCAGTAGGCGGAGGTAGCTTCCCGTTCCCTCGTCCGTGCTTAAGTAACGTGGGGGAAGCACGGCCTCATCCACGGAGAACCTACCATCTCCGAGCGGGACGCTCACCACGAAGCGAACGCCAAAGCCGAAGTCGGAGCCGTGGTCAGCAAACTCCATCGTGACGCCCCCAAGATGCTCTTTCCACGCGGCTACGCCTTCGGTGCCTTGCTGACCCTCGTAGTAGTCCAGGCCCGGCGCCCCCCCCTTCTCTCGCCTGACCAGGAACAGCGCGAGCGAAGCTTCCGCGGCTTTCTGCATGCGCTCCGGCGCCTGCAGGTAGCCAAGAGAGACGCCACCTCTCTCCGAGAACTGCCGGAACTGATCCCCCGGCAGCGCGAACAGTATATCCATCAGCTCGCGGGCGCGCGTGTCTCGCGCCGCGCGCCCCAGGATTGGCTCTGTCTTCTCCAGTTCCGCCAACTCCTCCGGCGTCATCTTCAGCGCCGCCCGCGCTGCCTCCACGCGCGCGGTTCGGACCTCTCTTCGCTCGGCCAGCGCGCGGTCGCCGATCTCCTTCCCCTGTTGCTCCCCTGCCGTCTCCGCGTCGGTGTTCCGATGCAACAGATACACCTCCCCCTCCACATCCCAATGGCACTCCTGCAAGGCCTCGCAGAGCTGCACCATGATCGCCTTGAGCGTGCACCCTTTCGCGATCACGGTGAACTTTCGCTCTCCCACCGTCGTCAAGTCCTCCGGCGCGATGGTGAGCATGACGCCGGTCTTCTCCGAGAGGATCGGCAGGCCCGTGACCGCGGCCCGGCCGATGATCTCGAGCTGCGCGGGCTGCTGGAGGCGCGGGTCGCTCTCGGTCTGCGGCTGCCACTGCTGGCGGGCGCCGAGGTGTTGGGCCTGGGCGGAGGTGATAACGACGAGCGAGGCGACGGCGAATCCGGTCAGGCGTAAGTTGCGCACGTTCTCCCCCTTGGTGCGATGGGTTATCTGATTAGACGCGGCGGAGGCCGCGGGAGTTCGCCGTCACGTCTTGATCTTGCGCTAGCGCCGACTCGGAGCCACCGGCTGCGGGCAGGTCGGGGCCTCTCCGGCCGGCATGGGGGCGAGGGTGATTCCGAAGAAGAAAGTGTGGCTCAGTTGTTTCCAGCCGAGGGTGTAGTCCAAACAGTGGACCGTCCGCGTGAACGAGATCGCGGCGTCCGTGGTGGTCCCGCCCTCCAGATTGTAGGCGCCCACCGCGTGCAGCCTCCAGCGCGGGCTGAGGCGGTGGCGAAAATCGGCGAGTAGCTCGCTGCCGACCTGGACATCGTCGAAAAGGAAGGGGGTCTGGCCGGAGGTGGAACGGTTGATATAGGAGAGCGCCAGGTGGTTCTCCTCGCTCCGCGGGAACTGGACCGTGGTGCGGAAGAAGCCGATGGTGAAACGGTCATCGGTGGAGTACCAGGCCGCGCGATAGCCCACCGCGTGGCTCAGAAGCAAACGATGCAGCACCGGATACGGATTCGTGCTCACGAGCGCGGAGGCGACATAACGATTCGCGCGGTTCAGCTCGCCGCCACTGTTGGCGTCGAACTCTGTGTACTGGCCGTACCGCGCGTCGGCCGCCAGGTGCAGGAACTTACTGAGGGGATAGTCGTCAGCCCGCGCACCGAACTCGGGGGCGCGATTCACCAGGACGTTGGCCGTGCTGAAGGTGAACTGGTCGGCCTGCAGTTCGGTCTGCCGCACATCTTGCAGGCGCGTGTAGTCGGCGAAGAGCTCGTGTCGCCGGTAGGGACGCCGCGCCTCGACAAATCCCGTCAACCCCCGGTGGGTGGTGAAGCGCAGGCGCGTATCGGCCAGCACCGGTCGGTCGGGGCGGCTCAGGGTGTAGTCCACCTGCGCGTACAGCCCGTCGTTGTGGCTGAACCCGCTCGTGGGCAGGGGACTCACCTTGCCCTGCTGGATTCCCCCGACGGAGAGGGAGTAGTTCGGCAGCGTGAGCACGCGCCTCCCGTGGAAGTAGACCTTGGCGTGGTTCAGGGTGAGGCGCCCGGAGGCGGGACGGCCGCGCGCGTCCGTCGCGGCCGCGGTGAGGGTGATGGTGTCGGCGTTGAGGGAGTAGTCGGGCCGTTCTTTGGTGCAGGTGGTGAAAGACGAGCGGCGCGCCACAAGCTTCTTGGGCGAGAACTCGATCACCTCGCCCCGCACGATCACGCCCTGCTCGACCACCTGAGCCTGCGTGAGCACGCCTGCGTCGGTGTTGAAGTTGTACTGCAAGTGTTCGCCAAAGAGGCTGCGGTCGGCCTCACAGAGGGAGAGATTGCCCACCGCGACGACGTCGCCAGTGGCGCGGTTGGCGGTGATGGCGGCGGCGTGAAGGCTGAGCTTCTCGTAGGTGAGAACCGCATTGCCATTGGCAGAAGCGGCGGCGAGGTTGGTATCCAACTCGACCGTGTCGGCCTGAATGGTAGTGACGTCAGCGAGGCAGGAAAAGGGAATGGCGGCCAGCAGGGAGAGGCAGAAGAGGCCGGCGAGCCACCGCATGGGCTAGAACTCGACTGAGACCGAGGTTTCTGCGACGCGCTCTCTCACCGGAGGGGCCTCGGAGGTGTAGTTCTGGTAGTCGAGCAGCGAATAGGACACCTTCACCGAGGCGGCAGGGGCGAAGCGATAGCCGATGCCGAACGAGGTGAGGGAGGCGGCGTCGAGGGGGAGCTTGTCCAGCCCCATGCGGGAGATCTCCTCCCGGCCGAGGCTGAGGGTGAGCGCCGATCCCAGCCCGTACTCATAGGCGGTGCGGAAGCGGGAGACGAGGGGGTCGCTCAGCGCCGCGCCGGCGTTGGTGGCGCCCTGGGGGCGGAGCGCGCGCCCACTCGACCCGGACATGGCGAGGTAATCGAGCAGTTCCGGGGCGCGGAGGCTCTGGTTGTAGTCAAGGGCCACCGCGCCGTGCCCGACGGGGACCCGCAGGCCGTCACCGGGCAGGAGCGGAGCGGGATGTAACGGTCGCGCGAAGGCCTCCGCCCGCCACACGCGCACGGCGGAGGGGTCCGAAAGCAACTGGAGCGCGCGCACCGCGTCCCCCGGGTCGAAGCTGAGGGAGCGAAGCTCGCCGGAGAATTCCGCCCCGAGCCGGGCGAGATCAGCGGCGGCTTTGGCGATGTCCGTCTCCGAGGCGCGGGGATTGACGGCGAGGCACTCGGCCGCCGCGTTGAGCATCGTCTTGGAGTCGAGCTTTGCTTTGGAGGAGCGGAGAGACCGGTCTATTTCACTGAGCGGATCGAGGATGGCAGTCGCGAACTCGAAGCGGGTGAGGGCGGGCTTCCCGGAGAAGCCAGTGGCGCGATCTGCTGGAAGCACTCCGCACGAAACCAAACGTGAACACGCGCCGTAGGCCCACTGCCCGGCCGGGACTTCGCTGAAGGGATCCCCCCACGAGGCCATAGTCACCCCCAGGAGCATCACCCAGGCGATGACCACGCTATGCCGACTCATCTCTCACGCTCCTCCAAACGGCAGCCAACAAGAATTGTACCATAATCCGCCACTGTTCACAAGAAAAACAAGGCCTCTCGACGGGTTCCGCAAGTGGCAAATGGCAAACAAAGCGGAGATTTCTTTGCCTACCAAGTAGAGGGTGATGCGCCCTGGAATAGGGGGGCAGGATTACCCTCGGCCAGAGCAGTATAGAAACCCCAAGAAAGCGGTGATCCTGCCAGCAGCAGGCGGCGCCGGAGAGGGGATCGCGGAGGGTGTTAGAGCTGGGCAAATTGCGTCGGGCCGTGTGGGAGTCGGACCAGGGGCGGTCCGAAGAGGCCTGGCGCGCGCTGGGAACGGAGGCGCGCGCAGACGGCTGGGCGCGCCGCTTCCTCCTCGACGTGGTGCACGGCCGAATCGCGCTCACGGCAGAGTCGTGCGTCCCCGCGCTGGGGGAGTGGGCGCGGGAGGATTCCGAGTATCTCGTCTCGTTGGTGCGAAGCGCCAACGCCTCGGTCGCCTCCGTGGTCTGCGCGGGGCTGGGCCGAGGCGGGTGTTGGGGGGTGGTGCAACGCCTGGCGAAGGACAACGGCGTTTCGATTCGCCTGGCCGCCATCGCGGGCCTGGCCGATCGACCCAATCGCGCCGTGGGCGATCGCTTGCATCAGCACGTTGCCGATCGCCGTGGCTTCGACCGGGCCGGTGACGACCGGGCGGTTGCA
>CAZUGW010000113.1:0-2454 GCA_964620055.1 uncultured bacterium | reverse complement strand
GGCCGCGGGCCTGGCGGAGGCCGTGGAGCAGTTGGCGGCGATGCTGGAGGACCCGCTGGGCGAAGTCAGGTGGGCGGCGGCGGCCGGACTGGGACGCGCGCGCGGTCCCGCGTGCGCGGGCACGGCAGTTCCGTCGCTGTGGCGCGCGGTCGAGGGCAGGGAGCAGAGCGCTCTTTCCGGGGCGGCGTTTGGGGCGGCTGCGCTCTACCCGGCGCGGAAGCGGGAGGCGATAGGGCTGCTCCGGGCCGCGGCCGAGAGCGGGCCTATTGGGCGGAGGGCGGTGGCGGCGGCGATGCCGGGACTACCCTGGAGCGCGGTGGCGCGTCTCGCCGCGGCGCTCGCGGCGGGCCCCGATCCTGCGGTGCGAGGCTCGGTAGCCAGCGCGCTGGGCGGAGGGGCGCAGGATGGAGGAGAGCGGGCCTTCCTCCTCCTCACGTTGCTTGCCGCGGATCCCGAAGCCGCCGTGCGGGCGGCCGCAGCGGAGGGACTGGGCGAGTGTGGGCGGCCGGAGGCGCTGGAGGCACTGCGCGTGCTGGCCGAAGATCACGTGGGAGCGGTGCGAGCGGCGGCCGTGCGCGTGTGGGGGAGATTGGGAGAGCAGGATTTGGTACGGCAGGCGTGCCGCGCGCGTGATCCCGTGGTGCGGGCGGCGGCGTGCGAGGGAGTGCGGGATCGCGAACTGCTCCTCGGCCTGACCGACGATAGTGATGCCAACGTGGCGCGCGCGGCCCTGGTCGCGCTGGGACGGGAGGCTGAGGGACCACGCGGTCCGGTGTGGGAGCGGTTGCTGCAGGCCTGCGCGGTGACGACACTGGCGGGGGCGGCCGCGATGGGGATGGCGGCGGCGCTGGATCGCGATCCACGCGCGGCCGGCGAAGTAATCTGGCGGTGGCCGATCGCAATGGCCGGGCCGGAACTCATGGCGACTATCGCGCGCCACGCGCAGCATCCCGATGTGTCGGAACTGACGCGCACCGCCTTCCACGCGTGGACCGAGGAGCAGTCGGCCGAGGCCCTCGACGACTTCGCCCTCGCGCTGGCGGATTCGGGGCACCGCGATCTCGAGAAAGTATGTAAATGGCTGGCCGATGGCACGCGGGCGGAGAGCGCGGAGGACATCGCACGACGCGCGGCCGGCGCGCCGAAGAGCGCGACAGTTTCGCATCTGGTCGCGGTATGCCGGTCGGTGGCGAGGGCCCGGCGCGCCCGCGCCGGGCTGGAGGCGGCGCTGGGCCGGGAGGCGGAGACGCTGGAGGCAGTGTTGGCGCAGCGTGTGGCGCGGTGCTGGCAGGAAGTGCTGGCAGCGCGAGAGGAGCCGCGCGCAGCCGCACAACTGCGCGTCACAGTCGTCTCGGACCGCGTGGTCGCGGGACCGCGGGCAACACTGCTGTTGGAGGTAGAGAACGCGGGGCAGGAGCCGGCGCGCGAGGTGGAGGTCGCGGTCCAGGGAGCGAACGCGGTCAGCGTTCCCGCCCTCCTCCCCGGAGCCAAGACGCACATGGCGGTCACGTTGCACGAGGCGTCGCCCGGCCGCATTGAGGTGCAGGGGGAAGTGCGCTACCGCGACGCCGCGGGCGCTCACGCGGCGAGCTTCCGAGGGTCGGTCGAGGTGATCCCGCCGGGCCGAATCGCGCGCGCGGACAACCCCTATATCGTCGGCAAGCCGCTGACTGCGGGGAGCGCAATGTTCCTCGGGCGCGAGGCCGAGATGACGTTCGTGGAGCGCGCCCTGGCCAGCGGTGAAAGCGGCGCGGTGGCCGTGCTCGTCGGGCAACGGAGGATTGGGAAGACCAGCCTGCTGCGACAACTCGAGGCGCGGCTCCGGGGGCGCTATCGCCCCATTTTCATTGATGTGCAAGGCCTGCTGGTCTCGGGCATCGCCGCGTTTTTCGTCGAACTCGCGCGGCGGGTCGCGGGCGAGGACGACTACGTGGTGGGGGAGGAGGTGGCGGGAAGCTACGATTCCGTCGCCGATATGGTGCGCGAGGCGGCCGGCACCGGGCGACGGGTCGTGCTGCTGCTGGACGAGTTCGATGACCTCGAGGAAAAGGTGCGCGTGGGACGGCTGAACCAGGAGGTGTTCGGGCAGCTCCGCAACCTCCTTCAGCACAGCCCGAACATCGGCGTCGTCCTCTGCGGCACGCATCGGCTGGAGGAACTGGCCGGGGAGTACTGGTCGTTCTTGCTGAACCTGGCGACGTACTGCCGGATCGAGCCGCTGGACGCGCGCTCTGCGGCGGAGGTGATCACCGCGCCCCTGGCGCGGCTCGGCATCGCCTGCGAGGACGCCGCGGCGTGGTTGGCGATGGAACTGTCCGGCTGCCAGCCGTATCTCTTACAACTGCTAGGCTATCGGCTCGTGGAACGGTGTGTAACCTCGGGCGAAGGGGCGGTGCGGTATGACGATGTGCTGCAGGTCGCGGACGAGGTCGTGGAGCAGGGTGAGATCCACCT
>CAZUGW010000112.1:4408-9498 GCA_964620055.1 uncultured bacterium | reverse complement strand
TGAGATTATACCTCTCAATGAGGTGCAGCAACTGCCGAATCTGGTAGGGCTTCGCATAGCTCACCTTCGCCCCGCGCATGTGCGCGCCATAGGCAAGACGCGGCGGATCGGCGGCGAGTTGCTCTTCGTGCGCGCGCCTTTCGTGCTGGAGTCCGAGTACATGACCGGCGAGGACAACGTCAGCACCTCCACCTTGACCGACAAAACCGGTTGGTACGCGCTGGCCGGTTACAGCCTGGGCCCGAAAAAGCAGGTTGTCGCCCGTTATGATTACTGGGATCCGAATACCCATCTGTCCGGGGACGCCGAGGATGACTTGCTGCTCGGCCTGAACTGGTACCTGGCGAAGAACAACGCCAAGTTCCAGGTGAACCTGGTCCGCAAGAACTTCCAGTCCAGCGTCGCGGCCTTGTCAGCCGGATTCCCGGCCGACACTGACCACGCGAATCAACTGCTCGCCAATCTGCAGGCGGCTTTCTAATAGGAGAAACATCCATGAGAACGGTCAACGCCGCGCTGATCACCTGCGCCCTGGCCGCCGTCGTGGTTGGCGCCGGGGCGGCCGGCAACGGCAATCTCACCGCGCTGCACCACGAGGCCAAGGCCAACGCCGCGCAGTGCACCACCTGCCACGGCGACCGCAAGGGCGAGGTGGCGAAGGATGGCAAGAGCAAGACGCTGCATTCCCGGCACCTGAGCTCCGCGCTGCTCAAGTTCACCTGCACGAACTGCCATCAGTGCGTGGACCTGCGAGAAAAGTCGGCGGCCTCGGTCCGCAAGCAGGTCAGTTCCGAACTGTGCGCGGAATGCCACTCGGCCTGGCCCGCGAACAAGATGCACAACGAGAAGACCCAGGGCAAGTGCACCACGTGCCATCCAGACTGGAAAGAGACGATGGCGAAGGCCGCGCCCTTCGTGGCCCTGGGCAAGGTGACGGATAAGGACTGTTATGGCTGTCACGGCGGTCGGACACTGTTCGTCAAAGAGAAGACGCACGACGCGAAGGAGCACGCACATGAGTGACGACAAGGACCTGCTGCAACGGTTTCAGGACCGCAGCCTCAGCCGGCGTGATTTCCTGCAATTGCTGGGGGTCGCCGGGGCCGCGGCGGCCGCGGTCGGAGCCCCAGGCCCGGTGGGCCGTCGGCTCTACGGCATCTCCGAGGCGAAAGCCGCGGAGCTGCTGGCCGACAAGCGCAACTGGATCTACTCCTGCTGCAATATGTGCGGCGGACAGAGCGGCATCAAGGTGTTGCTGGAGAACGGCGTCGTCCGCAAGATCGAGCCGAACGAACACAATCCCATCGGCGTCGCCAACATCTCCACGGACTTCGCGCGGGAGAAGGCGCGCGGCGCCCGCCTCTGCCCCAAGGGGAATTCCGCCACGAGATCCCTCTACGATCCGGATCGGCTGAAGACACCGCTGCGCCGTGTCGGCGCCCGGGGCGAGGGGAAGTGGCAGGCGATCTCCTGGGAGGAGGCGATCGAGGAGGTGGCCACCAAGCTGGATGCGGTTCGCCAGCAATACGGCCCGGAGGCCTTGATCTGGTTCAGTGAGGACCACTCCTTCACCAACCCCCAGATGGACTTCTGTGACCTCTACGGGACGCCGAACTATCACAACCACTCGAACCTGTGCGATGTGGCGCGTAAGGTCGGCTTCAAGCTGGTGATGGGAGATGACCGGCCGCTGCCGGATTTCGCGAACGCGAAGTACGCCCTGGTGTTCGGCTGGAACCTCCTCTCCGCCACCAAGTGGTCCCATCTGCCGGCGATCGTGAACCGAGGCCGGGAGAAGGGCATGAAACTGGTGATCGTGGATCCGGTGTTCACCCACACCGCGGCGAAGGCGGACGAGTGGATCCCGTTGCGGCCCGGCACCGACGGCGCGTTCGCGCTGGCCCTGGGGCACGTGATCGTCACCGAGAAGCTCTACGACGAGGCCTTTGTCCGCGACTGGGCGGTGGGTTTCGATAAGTATGCGGAGTACGTGAAGGACAAGACGCCGGAGTGGGCGGAGCGAATCACCTCCATCCCCGCCGACACCATCCGACGGATCGCGCACGAACTGGCGGCCGCCCGGCCCGGGGTTGTGGACGCCTGGTCCGGTCCCGGCCATCACACCAACGCCACCCAGGGAACGCGCGCCATCGCCATGTTGCCCGCGCTCTTGGGCCTGTACGACAAGCCCGGGACGCAGGTCTCGCCCACCCGCAAGGGCGGCAAGCGCCGCAAGCTGAACCTGGACAAGCCCAAGGCGCCGCGGCTGGACGGAAGGGGTACCAAGTACCCCTTCGCACACGGATCCGGCGTCTACGTAGAGGCGCGGGAGGCCGTTCTCTCCGGCCAGCCCTATCAGGCGCGCGCGGCGGTCTTCGTGATGCAGAACTTCGTGATGTCGGTGCCGAACACGCAGCGCAACCTCGACATGATGAAGAAGCTCGAGTACATCGTCGTGGTAGACACCCACCTCAGTGAGACCGCGGAGCTGGCTGACTTGGTGGTGCCGGGCGCCAACTTCCTGGAGCGCTACGATCTCACTTCCAACTGGGTGACATTCCCCTCCCTGAGTCTCCGTCAGCCGGTGGTGCCGTCCTGGGTGGGCGGCCTGGCGGAGTACGACTTCGTGATGGCCGTGGGCCGGAAGATGGGGCTCAAAGACAAGGATGGCCTCGGCTTCGACCTCACCTACGAGCAGTACCTCGACGCGGAGTTGAAGGGCGGTATTGGCCTCGGCCTGGCGGAGTTGAAAGCTCTGCCCGGCGCGGTGTGGGTCAGCGGCGAGACGAAGTATGACAAGTACGCCGCCTCCGCCTCCGTCCCGGAGGGCGGTAGCGTGGACGAGAAGACCGGGATCATCAAAGACAAGGATGGGAAAGCCATCGGGCGGCAAGAGAACGGGCGCAGCTACAAGGGGTTCGAGACCCCGAGCCGCAAGATCGAGTTCTACTCCGAGCAGATGGCGGCCAAGGGCCTCGACCCGCTGCCGGCCTACACGGAGCCGGTGGATCGCCCGACGCCGGATTACCCGCTCTATCTGGTGGCCTGGAAGCAGACGGAACACACCCATACCCGCACCTTCAATAACGCCTGGCTGATGGAAATGAAGCCCGACAACCCGCTGTGGATCAACGCCGCCACCGCGGCCCGGCTGGGCCTCGTTGACGGGGACGAGGTCTGGATCGAGTCTCCGTTCGCCAAAGCGAAGAGCACGGTGTACGTGACCGAGGGGATCCACCCTGAAGTGGTGGGGCTCCATCACGGCTACGGTCACTGGGCCCTGGGCAAGATCGCCAAGGGCAAAGGGACCAACGACGGCCAGTTCCTGCCCGGCAAGGCCGAGCCGATCTGCGGCCAGGCCGTCACCAAAGAGATCGGCGTGAAAGTCTATAAGGCCTAGTGGACAGCGAGGAGAGAGTTCCATGGCAATCGAAACGGCGAAAAGGAAGGACGCGGTCGGCGCCGAGCTGATTCCCAAGGTCGCGCCGGACCGGCAGAAGGCCTTCTTCTTCAACCAGGACAACTGCATCGGGTGTCGCGCCTGCGAGGGCGCGTGCAAGCAGGAGTTCAACCTGCCCGTCGGCGTGCGACGGAGAAGGGTGATCACGCAGACGGAGGGGACCTACCCCAACGTGGTGCAGCGCTACATCTCCCTCTCCTGCAACCACTGCGCCGAGCCGGCCTGTGTGAAGGCCTGTCCGGTGAGCGCGCTCTACAAGCGCCCGCAGGACGGGATCGTGCTCTTCCACGAGGACAAGTGCATCGGCTGCCGCCGGTGCGGCGGGGCCTGCCCGTACGGCGCCCCGCAGTATCACCCGGAGACGGGGAAGATCAACAAGTGCACGCTGTGCGTGCACCGCCAGGAGCAGGGGTTGCCTCCGGCCTGCACCATTACCTGTATGGGCCTGGCGCTGGAAAGCGGGACCGTGGCGGAGTTGGAGGGGCAGCCGCATGTGACGCGCACGGTGATAGGCTTCGCCGACCCGGCCCTGACCCAGCCCTCCATTCGGTTCGTCCCGGCGCGTAAGTAAGCGCAGGGAAGAGATGGGTCTGGCATGACCGACTTAGGTGACGCAGTAGTTGGACTGGAGAGCTCTCCTGGAGCGTTGCGGCGACAGGCCGAGGGGTGGCGGTTCCTCTCGCTCCTGTTCGCCGTGTCGCCGGACGAGGCCCGCCTTCAGCAGGGGCGCGCTTTCCTCTCCGCTTTCGGGGCCGATCCCGGCGACGAAAGCGGGGAGGAAATCCGGGAGGATTATCTGAGGCTGTTCTCAGGCCTGCGCAAGACGCTCGCGCCGCCCTGGGAGTCAGTCTATCGCTCGCCCTGTCGGCGCGTGTTCCAGGAGCCGGCGCTGGCGGTGCGGCGGGCCTACCTGGAGGCGGCGCTGGCGCACGACCAGATGTTCCAGGTCCCGGACGATCACCTCAGCCTGGAGCTCGAGTTCGTGGCCTCGCTCGCCGCGCGCGCCGCCACGGCGCAGGAGAGTGGCGACACGGCGGAGGCGGACCGCGCGGCCGCGACGCAGCGGCAGTTCGTGGCCGAGCACCTGGGTCGGTGGGTGAGCGCGTTCGCCGACGACGTCCGGCTCCACGCGCGGACAGAGTTCTGGCGTGGTGCGGCGGTGGTGCTGCGCGCGTTGTTCCCGCCGGGGGAGAGCGTCCCCGGCGACGTTGCGGCAGGAGGTTAGCGAGTATGTTCGGGTTGGGTCCCGGTGAGATTGTTGGAATACTGATGGTGTTGCTCTTGCTTTTCGGGGCGAAACGCTTGCCGGAGTTAGCGCGCGGTCTGGGTCAGAGTCTGGGCGAATTCCGGAAGAGCCTGCGAGAGCCGGTCGTGGCCCCGGCGGCCGGGGACGCGGAAGAGAGCAGGGCTGAGTCCACCCGTTCCGGGTAGCACGGCGCTCTGTCTCTCGCCGAAAGATCGTCCCACTCGCCCGAGGGTGAGGACATGTGGGGTAAGCTGAGTCTGCACGACAAGCTGCTGGCGCTGGTGCTCGCAGTGTTGCTGTGCCTCGGGGTGGGGTTGGTGACCGTGATAATGGTAGTCGCGGAACGCGAGCGCCACCATGAGGCGATCGGCAGCGCGCGCTCCC
>CAZUGW010000112.1:766-4398 GCA_964620055.1 uncultured bacterium | reverse complement strand
GACCAGGCCCTCCGCACGGCGATGGTGAGCGGCAAGCGGGAGATGGTGCGCGCCGCCGCCACTGCGCTGGCCGAACACCGCGAAGTGACCAGCCTCTGCGTGCTCGACGGCAAAGGGCAGGTCCGGGTGCGTGCGGGGACGGGGGCCGGGCCGGAGGTCCCCCCCGAGATTGACCGCCTGACGCGCGAGGCGATGCGCTCCGACGCCATGATCGGCGAGCAGATCGGCAAGACCGAGTACGCGATCGTCTCGCCGATCCACCGCGAGGCGGCCTGCGCCCGGTGTCATGGTAGCCAGGTCCGCTTGGGCTTCATCTCCGCCACCGTCTCCACCGCGGCGACCGAGCAGCGGATCCAGGCGATGCGGGATCGCTTGCTGGTGGGGGGCCTGCTCCTGCTCGCCCTCACCTGCCTCACCCTTCATATCGCAGTTTCCCGCTGGATCGAGCGGCCTCTGGCGGTGCTGGCACAGCGCGTGTACGCGATGCGGGGGGAGCCGGTCCCCGACGCGGTTCCGGCGCGAGGCGACGAGGTGGCACGGTTGAGCGCCTCCTTCACGGCGATGATGGCCGAGATCGGGGAGAAGACCGAGGCCCTGCTCAACGCCGAGCGGGACTTGCTGCAGTCGCAGCGACTGGGCTCCATCGGGCTCACGGCGGCCGGCATCGCGCACGAGATCGGAAGCCCGTTGACCGCGATCCAACTGCAGGCCGGGTTCTGGGCGGAGCACGCCGACGGAGGCGCGCGCGCGGCGGCGATGGCCGTCAAGGAGGCGGCGGCCCGCATCGGTCGGCTCCAGCACGAGCTGCTCACCTTCGACCGCCGGGAGGCGCTGGCGGTAACCGTGCGCGATCTCGCCGAGTTGGTCCGGGGATGCTTGAGCGCGCCGGAGCTGATGGGGCTGGAGGTGGTCTTCGACCCCGGCGAGGCGCCGCTGCCGGTCGCCATGGACCGCGCCTTGCTGGCGCGCGCCCTCGGTAATGTCCTGACGAACGCGGTGCAGGCCATGGGAGGGGCGGGAACGCTCGCCGTAACGGTCTGCGACGCAGGGGCGCGACGCGCCGAGATCACCATCGCAGACACCGGCCCCGGCCTCCCCGAGACCGATCTGCCGCATATCTTCGAGCCGTTTTTCAGCCGCAAGGGGAGCGACGGCGGCTCCGGGTTGGGCCTTGCGGTCGCCCGAGAGATCATCGTCCGCCACGGCGGGGAGATCACCGCGGAGAACGGCCCGCGGGGAGCGCGCGTCCACATCCGACTGCCCCTGGCGAAGGAGGAACAGCATGGCCTTGATCCTGATTGCTGACGACGACCAGGCGACCCGGGAGACCCTGGCCTCGGTGCTGACCGCCGCGGGTCACGAGACCCACGCGGCCGCCTCGGCGCACGAGTTGCTGGAACTGGCGGAACAGCACCCGGGCTTCGACCTCGTGCTCACTGACCTGAAGATGCCGCGCCTGGACGGCATCCAGATGCTGGAGATGCTGCGGACGAGAGACCGGCAGGCGCGGGTGGTAGTCATGTCGGCCTACTCCACGGCCGAGACCGTGATGGCCGCCTGGCGGCGGGGCGCGGCCGATTATCTGCACAAACCGTTCGACTGGCAAGAGCTTCAGCAGATGCTGCACCGCGTCCTGGGTCAGGGCGGCGGCGCGGCTCGCCCGCCCTTCACAGAGAAGGCTTGACCGCGTCGTCGCTCCTGGAGGAGACACTCGCATGGGATACCGAAAGAGCATCTGGACGAAGGAGAAGATCCTGGAGGCGATCCGCAGCCTTCACGCCGCGGGAGAGGACCTCACCCCCCTCACCATGCGGCGCGCGAACTCCCGCGTGATGGCCTCCGCCTTGACGCACTTCGGGAGCTGGCGACGAGCCGTGGAGGCGGCCGGCTTCGACTACGAGGCAGTCCGCCGGCGCGGGCTGGAGCGCCGCGTGCAGACCATCACCAAGTGGACCCCCGAGTCCATCCTGCGCGAGGTACAGCGCCTCTGGGAGTCGGGTCAAGACCTCCGCTCCTCCTCGGTGCACACGCGCCTGCCCGGGCTCCACGCGGCGGCCCGGCGGATTTACGGTTCCTGGGGCGAAGTGCTGAAGGCAACCGGCATCCCGGCCCAATCAGTGCGGGAGACTCTTCGCACCCACTATGGTTGGAAACGCAAGTGGCTCGGTAATCTGACCCGCCAGGCCGGCGACGCCGACTCCGATCACCCCGCCTCGGGGCGGGACTATCAAGCCATCCTGAGACAACTGGGCGCCACCACCGACGAGGGGTGGCTGCAGCGTCTCGGGGGACAGAATCAGCCGGCCCCCCGCCCGACGAAGTCAACTATGGCACAGTAGTCGCACCTCTTGGCGCAGGGCGGTCCGCGTCCCGCGGACCGCCCTGCGCGTCGCCTCCAGTACCGACAGTTGCGCCCTTAGCTACTCCTAAAGTCCTTGTACGTGCTCTGGATCGGCTGCGCAGAGCTGCCGACCGCGACGATGTCCCAACTCGAACCGATCTGGCGCAGCCGGTAGGAGAGATAGACCGTGTGCTGCTCCCCGGCCGGGTCCTGGTAGACGTGGCGTCCAGTGGTGAACACCTCGTTCGCCGAGATCCAGACCGGCGCGTCGAGGGTCAACTCGAACGTGCGCGTCATCGCCATGGTATCGGCGGTCATCGCGTAGTAGTTGCTGGTCGTAGTCGTGTACGTGTACTTGCCGTCGAAGTACACCTGGATATCGAGTTGGTCGGTCAGGTGGTTGGCCAGCACCGCGATGTCGCTGTTGACCCACGCGGTGCGGAGGTCCGCCAGCGCCTGCTCTACCCCCGCCGTATCCAGGGCATATCCGGGCGCTGTCGCGGCGTCGGAGTAACCGTAGTAGTTATAGGTCGGATAGCTGTAGGTGGTGTTAGAGTAGACGGGCGGGCTGTAGTAGGCCTGGCTCGGATAGATCCAACCCGGGCCCCAACCCCAGAAACTGTAGATGGACGGGAAGAACCCCGGGTTCCACCACGCGAACCAGAACGGATCGCTCCAGTAGAACGGGAAGAAGAAGTTGAAGACGAAGATCGGCCTATTCCTCCAGTTGTTGTTCCAGTTGTTCCAGTTCTTGCCACCACCCCATCCATCCGGCCGCGGCCTGAAGGTGAACGGATGGTTCGGCAGGCCGACTCTGTTGATGACATTCTGGAAGTCCCGACCGACCGTCCTGCCGGTAGGATTCAGCATCCTGGCATTCTTCGGGATCAGGTTGCCGAGAGTGTCACGCGTCACGCCCGGCTTCGGGGTGACGAGGCGACCCGTGTTCGTCTGCCGCAATCCGCTCATCAGTTGCTGCGCGGTGCGCTGCTGCATCTGCGGCGTGATTGCGGTCAGGCTCCGGCCGGCCTGCGGGCCGCGGAAGCTCGCCAGGGGCGCACCCAGCGTCGGTCTCCCGGCTCCACCGCTCGCGGTCGGTCCGCGGTTCAGGCCCCCGGGCTGACCCAACGTCGGAACGCCCGGCGTCTGCGGGATTCGCGGCAGCGTTCCCATAGTCGTACGCGGGGTGATCTGCGACCTCTGCGCGATCACCCGGTTGGTGCTAAGCGTGGGCGGGACGGTTCGCAGGCCGGACTGACCCGCGCTGGGCAGCGTCATCCGCCGCCCTCCT
>CAZUGW010000112.1:0-756 GCA_964620055.1 uncultured bacterium | reverse complement strand
TTCGGCCTAGCTTGATTCAGGGCCGCCTGTCGCTGCGGCACGCTCCAGGATCGCTGCGGCGTGCTCCACGAAGGGCTCGTGCGCCCCTGCCACGCCGTCCCGCCGCTGAACGTCCGCCCCGCGGACGGAGCGGAGAACGAGCGATACGACGGTGTGGAGAAGCTCCGCGGCGCGATCGCGCCCCCTCCCTGACCGCCGATCATCGGGCGGCTCATCGGCGCGCCCATAGACCGGCCCATCGGCGCCGCCGAACGGAAGCCGCCGGAGCCGGAGAATCCGCCACGGGCGGAGCCGAAACTGGCGCCGCCACCCATGCTGCGGCCGCCGAAGCTGCCGCCGCTGAAGCCGCCGCCACGGCCGCCCAAACCGCCGCCGGAGCCACCGCCATGGCCGCCGCCAAAACCGCCACCCCCTCCGCGCGCCTGACCTACCGTCGACATGAGGGCGAGCGCCAAGAATGCCGCCGTGGTCAGCGCGACACCACGCCACCAGGGCATTCTGAGAGTTCTCACCGGATTAACCTCCACCCGGCCGCCCAGAGTGGGCAACCGGTTATTATCAAACATCTGATTGCCACCCCTCAATTCGAGTCTACCTCCGCTGCCCTCCCTCAAACCAGAGGACGTCTTCACTCTTGGTCCAGCTATCCGCCATGTCCCGGATGCCCCCTGGGCCGCCCTCAGACGGGCCAGGAGCAAAGGCCGACGCCGCCTCGCGCCTCGCAGGGAGGCCAAGAGCGGCGTCGGAGAGGATGAT
>CAZUGW010000111.1:9231-9512 GCA_964620055.1 uncultured bacterium | reverse complement strand
CGCGGAGACGGTTTGTGTCTCTCATTTGGAGATAGCGAAAGGCGAGGAGTCGAGAAGGCGAAGAGTCGAAGAGTCGAAAGGCGAGGAGTCGAAGAGGCGAGGAGAGGGAGCGGGGGAGAGGTGAGACGGGAGACGGGGTCTCCGGGTTGGGGGGCGAAATCCACGATTCGAGGTGGATTTCCGGGAGACAGAGTCTTCAGATTGGAGACTCCTGCGGCGGGGAAAGGGGCGGAGAGGGAGGGGGAATAGGGAATAGGGGCCAGAGTGGGGGGCGGGGAGAG
>CAZUGW010000111.1:0-9221 GCA_964620055.1 uncultured bacterium | reverse complement strand
TATACTGTTTGTTGTAAGGTAGAAGAGATAAGTAGTATATGTCAAGGGGGGGGGGGAGGTTTGTGGGGTGGGGGGGGGGGAGCGCACCTGCCGAGACGGAGGGCGAGGGCCAGGTGACCGCCTCCGGCTGTATAGCTCCTTCAGTGATAGGTGACGCGGCGGGCCACTAGTAACGCAGCCGTCTCTCTACTGCCGTCCGGGAATCCTCCCTCTCAGCGTCCCGATCATATGAGGCGGCAATACCCTCTACCAGTTTTGCCATGAAGGGATACTCAAACGCAAGCTTCCGCGACCAGTTTCGATATCTCGAAGCGAGTTCGCGCTCCTGTTCCCCACCTTCACCACGTGAATGTACGCCACGAGAGTTATACACGCCAACCTGCATACCCATTGCCATGTCGGGGGTTCCGCACTCCTCCAGCACCCTGCGCACTTCTTCACATGGCCAGATTCCGTCGGCACCTACCGGAGCGACTGACAGCAACTCACCGATCTTCTCATCCCCTATCTCCGCGCGCCCACACTTGGCGCAGAGCGACTGCGCCTCTCTGACCCACGTTCTCAGCGCCTTCTCGCTGATCCTCCCCGTCTCGTCAGTGCCTGGAATGCGCTTGACGTCTTCCAAGAGTCGATAGGCTGCCTCTACGATGCCGGACCCTTGCTCCGCGTCGTTCACTAGCCACTCGGGCGGATCTTCGCCACCGTCTTTCCGTCGATAGACAAGAGCAAGAGCTTGAACGAATAGCGCGGGCGACTTGCCAACCTGCCTTTCCAGATTCGGAATGCCATGCTTCGTGTGATCGAGCGCCCTCACGTAAAGGAATTCCAGACGGGCCATTTCCTCTTCGCTCACGCCGGCGCGCCCCTGCAATACGTCAAGCGCCGAGGAGAGGGAGTACGCGTCCAGTAGATAAGTTCCAGGCGCTTCAGAATCGCAACTAGCGACCTCCTGAAGGAGGCGTCTCAGGCGTGAAGTCTCGACTCCCTCGAATTCAGACTGCGCCACATGGAAAGCCGCTCGTGGTCGGCGGGCTTCTAGTAGTCGGTCAATCGCCTCATTGAGGTCTGGTGAGCCATTCACCAAGCGATCGGGGTAGACCTCGAGCCAGTACTGCTCTCGGATCTCGGGACCCACGGAGTCAACGAGTACCCACGTGTCGTGCTGGAAGGGGGAACACTTGAGAAAACGGCAGACCAGCGACGGCGACAGCACGTTCAGCAAGTGCTGTGTGATCTGAAGCCTGACGTTGGCGTCCACTTTCAGGAGGAAGCCGCGCACCATCTCGTCGAATCTGCCAACTAGGTCCTGGTCCTCAACCCTCAGACACTGCTCCAGGAAGCCGGCGGCAGCGGATGGCTCGACTGCGCCGTCAGCCATGAGCCATCCGACTATCCATGCTGCGCCGCTCTTCGCGAGAAGGGCCGCGATCCCCTGGAACCCCTTTGCTTCCCAGATGTCACGAAGAGCACCAATTCGCATTTGGCGGACTCTCTCATCCCTTTGCCTGTAATCCAGCTCGGGCTCTTCTACTTCATCGAGTGACTCCTGGACCCACGGCTGCTCAAACAGCCATTGGTGTCTCGTAACGAGATCGGCTGGAGTCAGGAGATCATAGGCGTTGCGGGCACGATCTCTAACTTCGATCTTCAGGCCAAGCTTTCTGCTTCTCCTCGAGAACGCGAAACGCCTGATCTTTTCCCGCAATGCCGCTTTGCGGCCTTCGTCAGTTTGCTCTGCCGCCCAGCTATCTACAAGGTCCCAGACTGTCTGCTGATCTTCCTCGGGCAATCCTTGAAGATTCGCAATGAGGTCACCAAGCGTGTTCTCGTCGTGACATGGCCAGGCGAGGGCGAGATCAAGCGCTTTCCGCATGAATTCGAATACCTCCGACCTTGTTAATGGCTGTCCGGCTCCAGACGCGTCGCCGCGCCACCTTGGCCTGTGACTGTCGTGACCAATGCGGGGTCCAGGTGCGAATTCCGCGACACAGATCTGCCAGCCTATACCCGGAAACCTCTGAATCAGAACCTCCAGAGCCTTCTTGCGGTCGTCCAGCGTTGCGGCCGTCTGTGGCATCCACGGACGGAATATCGCATGCAGGCTGTTCTCCGGCTTATTGAGCCAGTTGTCGTCGATCCTCCTTTCTGCGAGCTTGGCGAGGATCAGGGCCACGCGTGGCATCTGTTCGGGTTTCCATGCGAGGTTCTCTAGTGCCCAGAGCAATCCCGACCGCGGACAGCCGCCGCCGAAGAGCCCGCTATCTGCGGGCTTCATCAGTTCATAGACTTGCGGCTCGGGGCCCTTGAGATCCTCCTCTATGATGTGCAGGAATTCCGAAGGCGCTGCTTCAGCATACATTGGAAGATCATGGGTCTGTGATAGAAGTCTCCCAACCGTGAGCGGCGTTAGCAGGCGGCGGATGAGCAGGTCAACCTTCGTCTGCACATCTATTCCCAGGCGGCTTCCGAAGTGAGCGTTCCCGTAGATTGCCAGAAGGACCAGAGTCTCACAGATGCCATCACGAAGTGCTCCCGAATGCTCGCGGGTTTTCCCATAGAGGCCTGCATACGCTCTCTTGTCCTCCGGGAGTTCCAGAGCGGGATCGTTCTCCGACAAGACCATCTCGGCGGCGTAGAGGAATCCCTCAAGGTCCTTCTCGGTTACCGCTGTTTGGACCGCGAAGAAGGCGTCGATTTTCGATGCAACACCGCGGAACCTACCCGCGGACCAGATCGGCGGGTCCTCGAATCCCAGGAGTTCTGTCACGTCCCCTTCGATTGCGTCACATGGCTTTTGGGCAAGAAAGGACATGATCTCACAGTCGCCCTTTGACTGCGTATGCCATGCGCCGACTAGCATCATCGGAATCAGACTCCGGACGGCGCGGCTGTCTTGTGCCCACCCCGGAGTACGTATCGCCGGAAGATTCGAAAGGCGCCGGCGTAGGATTGTCGGCGAGTATCCAGACTCACGCGCCAGCTCGTCGGCCCCAAGATGGTCCACAATACCCATGGCTGCGAGTGCCTTCCTGAACGCTTCATGTCCAAGAAGGTCGAGCACAATGGTCGGCTCGGGCTCAATGGTGGTCTTGTGTCGGACTACTATCGCGTGTTTGCTTCCGCAGGCCACCCCAAGCTCGCGTTCCACTTCGTCAGTGAACACAATCGGAATGAAGGGCGAAGACGCAGTGGCAAGCTTGCGAAGCGCCTGCGCCGAAGAGAACACGAGTACACGGTCCTTCAGTCCACTGAACACCGGATCGTCGCTCTCAAAGAGACAATAGAGGAAAGCGATCGATTCAAGCTTCGAGTCGCCACAGACTATGAGGGGGGAAGAGGGGGGATTGTTAAGCCAATCCTTTACGACGCCTCTATGGCGTTCCACCGAGGGCGCAAAGAGTTCCTTTGACAATTCGGGCACGGTGACTGTTGCCCACTTTCGCCAACACTCTTCCAGAGCATGCACCCCGTCAGCGGGTGAGCCCATCCTCTCTGCCAGCCATGCTTGCGCCTGTATTGACTGCTCAAGCCACTGTTCGAGGTCGCTCGCATCATAAGCCCTTACTGACTTCCATTCCCCACGCGCGCACTTCTCCTGTGCCCACTTCCCCTTTCCAGTCCATCTCCTCGGGGTCACGAAAACGAAGTCCATGTCCATCCGCTCGTTCTCGGGAATGGCTCCAACTCGCGCCGCATAGTCGGTGTCGGCTTTCCGTCCGGGGTCTTCATTGCATCCGAACTCCCAGCCGGACTTTCCGAGTGATATCCAAGGCGTTGCCGAGCCAGCGTCTACTCTGCCGTCCCAGCCCTTGTTCTCAGCGCTGTCGTAGCCCGGAAAATCGACAAGCGAGAGCTCCTGACCGGTCGAGTTGACCAGTTTTCTCAAGAGGACAGGAAGGTGTGATCTTGCCTCCAGATTACCATCCGTCCACTGTTCAAGGTCCCTTGCGGTGATCTTCAGAAATGATGGGACGTAGGCCCGGACCCGGAGGGTTGAGGGCTGTGACTGCTGCTGATGCTGTTCGAACTGTGCCTGCAGTTGCAGAAGATCCTGTTGCCTGACACCAAAGGCCTTTTCGAGCCGAGCGGCCATGCGTGGAGAAAGTGCCGCTTTTCCGTTCAAGAGGTTTGACAATGCCGGGCGTCCTACTCCCAAGATCTCGGCGGCCTCTTTGACTGACATGGAGGCAGGAATGATCTGTTCGCGAATGTAAAGGCCTGGGTGGATCGGTTCCTTCATCATCTCGGCTCCTTGTGTAGCGCGTAGCGTAACACACTACGCAGGGAAGCGCAAGACCCTATTGAATTCCGGAGCAGAAGCGCGATTGCTTCGGCACGGGAGTGCCGAAGTCCCGCTGCATGGGACCTCCTCCGGCTTCGGCACTCCCGTGCCGAAGTAATCCCGCGAGGAAGCCGGCTGGGCGCCGGGGGCGGGGACAGGCACCCCTCCCCCTCCCCCTCCCCCTCCCCTTCACTGCGTTCAGGGCTTCGGCTGCGCTCGGGGCTTCGGCTGGGGGCTTCGGCTCGGAGCTTCGGGCCAGGCTGTCCGATCTGCAAGCGCGAGCTAGTCGCCTGCTGCCCGGCGTTCCTTCGGATTCGGCACTGCCGTGCCGAAGTAATCAGCGGCTCTACGATGGACAGCAGAGGGGCTTCTGCCATTGCACTCCCGCAAGTGCTTGATTGCCTCGCGCGGGAGTACCGAGGTTCTCTGGCATGTTGCCTCGCGGCGTCGGTACCGAGGTGGTCTGGTGCGCCTTGGCAGTGCCGTGCCGAGGTAATCCGCCGCTCCCGGCTTCGGCACTTCCGTGCCGAAGTGATCAACCGGGGCTTCGGCACTTCCGTGCCGAAGGAATTCACACCACAACTCCATCCCACGAATCGCAAACAAACGGCAAGTTTGTTTCCCCCATCTCGATCTGTCGAAAGCTCGAATGCACCCAATCCCCAGGACTCCCTACAAGCTGCCGGCGGACCGGGTTTTCGTGGATGTAGTTCAGCTTGCGCTCCAGTGACCTGGGGGAATACACAGCGATCACCCGCGCTTGTTCCTTCCAGAAGCCCCCACCAGGCAGGATCGCGCGCGAGGAGTAGGCCAACGTCTTCTGCATGAACACCCGCACCTGCGACGCCGGCTCAGCCCAGAGCAGCATGTGGAAATGTTCCGGCATCACCACATAGGCCAGCACCTTCACGCCGAGCGCGGCGCGCGATTGCTCCCACTCACGGTAGAGCACCGGCACGGCCTCGCCCCGAAGATACGGGCGCCACTGCGCGACGGTGGCCGTGCAGAATTGGATGTGCCCGTCCAGGTATCGGTTATGCCATCTATTCATCCCAAGATTGCTTCGGCACGGCCTTCTGGTACTCCTCGCGACTTCGGCACTCCCGTGCCGAAGGAATCTGGCCCTCGTGGCTACGGCACTCCCGTGCGAGGTGATCTTGGCGCTCGCGACTTCGGCACTTCCGTGCCGAAGTAATCTCCGGCGATCGCGGCTTCGGCACTCCCGTGCCGAAGTAATCACACCCTCTACATCAACGACACCGGATCTACGTCTACGACCATGCTCCCCTGGGGCCAGTCAGTGAGCGAGGAGAGGGCGGTGCGGAGGGTGGGTTGGAGGAGGTCGTGGGGGGCGCGGAGGAGGAGGTGCCACCGGTAGCGGCCGCGGAGGCGGGCGAGCGGGGCAGGGGCGGGGCCGAGGACGGTGACCCGGCCGGTGGGGTCGGAGGCGGTGATGTGCTGGGCGACGGCGGCGGCGCGGCTTTCGGCCTCGAGCTTGCTCTCGGAGGTGAAGACGAGGTTGGCGAGTTGGGAGAAGGGCGGGTAGCCCAGCTCGCGGCGCATCTCGATTTCCTGGCGGTAGAAAGCCTCGTAATCCTGCTGGGCGGCGGCGAGGACGGCGTAGTGGTCGGGCTGGTAGGTCTGCACCACCACCTCCCCCTCCTTGTCGCCGCGACCGGAACGGCCCGCGACCTGGGTCAACAACTGGAAGGTGCGCTCGCCGGCGCGGAAGTCGGGGAGGTTGAGCGCAGTGTCGGCGGAGATCACGCCGACGAGGGTGACGCCCGGGAAGTCGAATCCCTTCGCCACCATCTGGGTGCCGATGAGGACGTTGGTCTCGGCCTCGCGAAAACTGGAGACGATGCGGAGGTGCGCGCCCTTGCCGGCGGTGGTGTCGCGATCCAGGCGGCCGGGGCGGGCGTGGGGGAAGAGGCGGGTGAGCTCGGATTCGACACGCTCGGTGCCGAAGCCGGAGAAGCTGAACTGCCGCCCCCCGCAGTTGGCGCAGGTGTCGGGGGCGTGGAGGCTGAGGCCGCAGTGGTGGCAGCGGATGCTGTTGTCCTGCTGATAGAAGGTGAGGGCGACGCCGCAGTCGGCGCAGCGCACGGAGTGGCCGCAGGTCGGGCAGAGGAGGAAGGTGGCGTAACCACGGCGGTTCAGAAAGAGGATGGCCTGTTCATCGGCTTGCAGGCGAGTGGCGATCCCCTGGCGGAGGGGGCCGGAGAAGATGGCGGGGTGTCGGGCCACGCCGCGGAGGTCCACGACGCGAACGGAGGGCATAGGGCGGTCCTCGACGCGGGTGGGGAGACGGAGGAGGTGGTGGCGGCCCGCCTCGGCGAGGTAGAACGACTCGACCGCGGGGGTGGCGCTGGCGAGGACGACAGGGCAGGAGTTGAGCTCGCCGCGCTTCAGCGCGACGTCGCGGGCGTGATAGCGCGGGGCCTGCTCCTGCTTGTAGGAGGTCTCGTGCTCCTCGTCAATCACGATCAGTCCCAGCGCGCGGGTCGGCGCGAAGAGGGCGGAGCGCGCGCCGATGACCACCGCGGCCTCGCCGGAGGAGATGCGGGCGCACTCGTCCCAGCGCTCGCCGGTGGAGAGGGCGGAGTGGAGAATCGCCACGCGGTCGCCGAAGCGGGCGCGGTAGATGCCGATGGCCTGGGCGGTGAGGGAGATCTCCGGCATGAGGACGATGGCTTGCCGACCCAGGGCGATCACCTCGGCGATGGCGTGCAGAAACACCTCGGTCTTGCCGGAGGCGGTGACGCCGTAGAGGAGGAACGATTCGCTCTTCTGGGCGTGCACGGCCGCGGTGATGGCCGTGACGGCGTCGCTCTGCTCGGGGGTGAGAGTGGGCGGAGTGGACGGGGTGGACGCGCCGCGCCAGGGCACACGACGCACGGTAGTCCAGCCGTAGCGCAGCAGGCCCTGCTTGACGAGGGCCTGCACCGCGGAGACGGAGACGCCAGCGCGCTTGGCGAGGTCGGCGGCGGGGAGGGGGCCGGTCTGCTGCAAGGTGCGGAGCGCGGTGACGCGGGCGCGGGCGCGGCGGGCGTGTTCCTCGCAATAAGCGTGTATCTCCAACGGGCCGGCGGCGAACTCGACGAGGCGGACCTTCTTGGTCTTGGCCTCGGGGGGGAGGACGACGGCGCGCTCGATCACCAGGCCCTGGGACTTGAGACTCTGGAGGGCGCGGGCGAGCCGGGCGGCCGGGAGCGCTCCCTGGAGGGAGGAGAGAGTAACATCGCGGGAGGGCGGCAGGGCGCGAAGGACCGCGTCCTCGTCGGGGTCGGCGAAGAGGCGCGGGGGCGGCATTTCCTCGGTGCGACGGAGGCGGCGGGCGAAGCGATGCACCATGGCGTGGGAGACGAACGGGCGAACCGCGTCGCCCAACTCACAGAGATAGTAGTCGGCCATCCAGCGCGCGAGTGAGAGGGCGTCGTCGGGAAGAGGGGGCGCGTTCTCGAGGACGGCCTCGAGGTCTCGCACGTCGGCGCGGTCAGTCTCGTCGTACTGCTCCAGCACGATCCCGACGAGAGTGCGGGAGCCGAAGGGCACGAGCACCTGAGCCCCAGGGTGGATCGCCTCCCGCAGGGGCTCAGGCACGTGATAGGTGAAGAGCTGATTCAGCGCGCGGCCGGGGTCGGGAAGAACGCCGGCATAGCGGGGTGTGGTGTCCATGCTTATTCAACGCAAAGACGCAAAGAGCGCAAAGACACGCAAAGGGGAATCAAGAGAAACATCCATCCGACCTCTCTGCGCTCCTTCGCGCGCTTCGCGTGTTTGCGTTGTCCGTCTCAGGCGCACTTACCTTCGACGGCGGCTTTGAGCTTGTCGGCCTGGTCGGGGACTTCCCAGAGGACGGGGAGGTCGGTGCGGCCGAAGTGGCCGTAGGCGGCGGTCTGGCGGAACTGGGGCCGGCGAAGCTGGAGCTGATCAATGATGGAGCGCGGCTTGAGGTCGAAGAACTCGAGACAGACCTTGGCGAGCTGCTCGTCCGGGACCACGCCGGTGCCGAAGGTGTCCACCCCGAAGCCCATCGGGTCGGCGCGGCCGATGGCGTAGGCGACCTGGGTCTCGACGCGCTCGGCGAGGCCGGCGGCGACGATGTTCTTGGCGACGTAGCGCATCATGTAGCTGGCGGAGCGGTCGACCTTGGTCGGGTCCTTGCCGGAGAAGGCGCCGCCGCCGTGGCGGGCCATGCCGCCGTAGGTGTCCACGATGATCTTGCGGCCCGTCAACCCCGTGTCGGCGAGGGGGCCGCCGCGCTCGAAGCTGCCGGTGGGGTTGACGAGGATCTCGGTGTTGGCGTCAATCATCTCCAGCGGGCAGACCTTCTTGATGACCAACTCGATGAGGTCGTGGCGGATGGTCTCGTGGTCCACGTCGGGCTGGTGGTGGGCGGCGAGGACGATCTTGCTGAGGTGGACGGGCTTGTTGTCCTCGTAGGTGACGGTGACCTGGGACTTGCCGTCGGGGCGGAGGTAATCCACTTCCTTGCGACGCCTGATCTCGGCGAGGCGGCGGACGAGCTTGTGGGCGATCATGATGGGGAGGGGCATGAGCTCCTCGGTCTCATTCACCGCGTAGCCGAACATCATGCCTTGGTCGCCGGCGCCGCCGGTGTCCACGCCCATGGCGATGTCGGGGGACTGCTCCTGGATGGCAGTCAGCACGCCCGAGACCTCGGAGTCGAAGCCGTACTTGGCGCGGGTGTAGCCGATCTCCTCGAGCGTTCGGCGCACCACGCCAGAGACGTCGGCGTAGCCGGCGGTGGTGATCTCGCCCGCGACCAGGACGAGGCCGGTGGTGATGAGGGTCTCGCAGGCGACGCGGCTGTTGGGGTCTTGCTCGAGGAGCGAGTCGAGCACCGCGTCGGAGATCTGGTCGGCGACCTTGTCCGGATGGCCCTCCGTGACCGATTCCGAGGTAAAGAGAGAGT
>CAZUGW010000110.1:2359-9518 GCA_964620055.1 uncultured bacterium | reverse complement strand
CTGGGGCCGAGGCACGCCATCAATATCGGTGTGCACGGCGGGCTGGGGATCGTTCCCCGCCGCGCTGGTGCCCCGGTCAATCAGGAGCGTGCTCGCGGAGGTGATGCGGAGACAGTTCTTCCAGCCGGCAGCCGTGGTTGCGGTGCCGGTCTGGTTGGCGAGGTTCGGGTTCCCGAAGGTGGAATGGGCCTCCAGGTTGGGATCGAACCCGGCCCAGCTTCCCGTCGGAATCGGGTTGCCGTTGTTGTAGAAGTTGTTGTAATCGTGCTGCCAGTCAGTGTAGGAGCCGGAGTGGTACTTGTAGACGGCCGGCATCTGGCCCCGGGTGTCGAGGAAGACGTTGTTGAACACGTAGAAGCCGTCGGTGTTCACCGGGCCGCGCCCGGTGTCCCGCTGGCAGATGATCGCCAGGTTCGAGGAGATCGTGCCGCAGTTGCGCATCGTGTTGTTGTAGAGGTAGCCGTGGTAGCAGCTATAGGTGCCGAACGCGCCCCCGGGGCAGTCAATCACGAGGTTGTTGCGCTGCACCATGTTGTAGCTCTGGTAGACCGCGCCGTCCATGTACTTCGAGTCGGTCTGCTGCCCAAAGCCGATGGCGGGGCCGGCCGCGGTCGCGTACTGGTTGGAGACTACATTGCCTTCGTGGATGCAGTACTCGCTGCCGCCTTTCGAGTAGTAGGCCATGTCAGGGAAGTCGTGCATGTAGTTGTTGCGATAGCTCCCGTAATCCACGTCCACGCCAGCGTCTATGCACTGGTTGTTGCCGGACGGGTTGCTCCCACCGGGGCGGAAGATCTCATTGCTCTCGATGGTATAGTAGTCGCCCTGGTTGCCCTTGACGGCGTCCCCACTCCCGGAGTCGTGGATGGAGCAGCGCTTGATCTCGATGTACTGAGAGAGGCTGGCCTTGATACAGTAGTAGCCTTGGCTCTGGGCCCCAGACACGTCGAACCCGATGACCTTGATGTAGTGGCGACTCTCCAGGTCAAGGGTGTTGCCGGCTCCGCTGTCCCCGATGAAAGAGGCGGTCAGGTCACCGTCATAGGCCTGGAGGGTGATGTAGGCGCCGGGCGCTCCATCCCCGCCGACGTCCCAGTACAAATGCTGCACGTAGGCGCCGGCGCGCACCTGGATGGTGTCGCCCGCGACGGCCACGGTCGTGGCCTTGGTCAGGGTGGCATACGGATTGGAGATGCTTCCGTTGCCCGTGGTGTCGTTGCCGTTCGTGGCCACGAAGATGTCGGTGGCAAACGCGGCGGCGCAACAAGACAGCAATACGGCTACGGCGAGAAGCAGCGTCAGCTTACGTCCCATGCTCTCCCTCCTCCGTAAAGGTGTTGTACTCGCCCAGGCCAACCACGGGCGTCACGCCTGCACTCCTCCAGCATCACCTCCCTCCCCTGAGGATTCTCCTGCGACCTTCCACCACTCTTCTACAGCGCAGGTCCCTTGACCTGCCTACGAGCAAGCCGGCCCGATCCGCCTCCGACGGCGAACCGGGCCGGTGCGGTAGTGAGCGACGCTACGGCAGCGTCAGCGTGATCTTCACCAGGTCGAGGGAGGTGTCATAGACGTTGCTGTTCTGCGAGCATCCGCAGAGGCTGACAGTGACATCCCCGGTGCTGCTCATGTAAGTCGAGACCAGGGTGGTTTCCCACGTGATGGTCTGATCGGTGGTCGGCCACAGTGTGAAGTCCTGCATAATGGTGTAGCCGCCGGCCGGCTTCTGGATATAGGCCCAGTACGTAGGAGTGTCGGCCCGGCTGCCCTTGAACTGGATTTCCACCTTGATCTTGCTCACCTGGGAGGGAGTGTAGGTCGTATCCCAGTCGTACTGGAAGGAGGAGTCGTAGTTAGTCGAGTTGACACGGCCCACCATGTACACCCCGTTGTCCGACTGCACGTCCGCCAGGCCGCCGGAGATGAGGGTAACCGAGGCGCCGCTATTCGTGCTCCAGCTCGTCGGGTAGACGATCACCTCCGTCCCTCCGGCGGTCACCGTGATATAGCTCGTCTTGGTGTTCGTATTCGACCCGAGCGAGTTGGTCGCCGTGAGCGCCACCGTATACGTCCCGGCGGTGCTGTAGGTGTGGCTCGGGTTCTGGGAGGAGGAAGTCCCGGCATCTCCGAACGTCCATGACCAGGACGTCGGACCATTGGTGGAGGTGTCCGTAAAGCTCACCGTCAGCGGCGCGGCGCCGCTGGTGGGCGTGCCGGTGAAGTCGGCGACCGGAGCCGCCGGGGGCTTGAGAGCGAGGCTCATCATCCCCTTCGCCGCCGCCGTCCCGGCCGTGACGGTCGTGTTCCCGTAAGCCCCGGCCGTCGCCTTCCCGCCGGTTGCGATTCCCAGCCCGGCGCCGTTGCCGGCCGTTACCGTGTCATCCGTCTGTTCGGTGAGGCTAGTCAGGTTGGCATTGGCCCAGGAGGAGAAGTTGGCCGTGCCAGTCGCATCCGGCAAGGCCGTAGCGATGGCGGCTACCACCAGGGTATTGGCCACCGTCGTCGTCGCCCCCGGAATGTCCCCGCTCGTGTCGGCCGTAGCTTCCACGCCGCCGGCGATGATATCCCACGGGTTGCCGGAAGTGGCCGCCCCGCGAATCGCTACCATGCGACCTAGTTGATGGTCGCCCGAGTCGCTCGTGGTCGGAGCCCCCTGCGTCCCATTATACCGGGACCAGAACACCGTGAGTCGCGTCGCGCTTGACCCGCCCGCGGTGCCGGTTCCCTGCGGGGAGTTCGTTACCTCGGTCCAGGTCCCGCCGTTCGGGGTCGGAATGGAGATGGCCTGATTCGCCGTCTCCAGGAACAGCAACAGAATGTCGTTCGCCGCGATCCCAGCCGGCAGCGCCGGCGTGATCGCCCCGGTACCGGAGGCCACCGTCCCGGCGGCGACGAAGGTGGGCGTACTGCCACCCGTACTCACCGTGATGTACCCGGTCTTCGTGTTCGTGTTGTTGCCTCCGGCGTTGGTTGCCGTCAGCGCGACCGTGTACGTCCCCGCGCTGCTGTACGTGTGGCTCGGGTTCTGCACGGTGGACGTGCCGGCATCTCCGAACGTCCATGACCACGACGTCGGCGTATTCGTGGAAGTGTCGGTGAAGGCCACCGCCAAAGGCGCGGCGCCGCTGGTGGGAGTGCCGGTGAAGTTGGCCACCGGTGGAGGAACCGTGACCGTAATGTACCCCGTCTTCGTGTTCGTGTTGCTCCCGCCCGCATTGGTCGCGGTCAGTGCCACCGTGTATGTCCCCCCGCTGTTGTACGTGTGACTCGGGTTCTGCACGGTCGAGGTATTGGAGTCCCCAAACGTCCAACTCCAAGAGGTCGGCGTATTCGTCGAGGTGTCCGTGAAGCTCACCGCCAACGGCGCCGTGCCGGAGGTCGGCGTGCCAGTGAAGTCCGCCGCCACCGGGGCCGGAACCGTCACGGAAATGTAGTTGGTCTTGGTGTTGGTGTTGCTGCCGTAGCTGTTGGTCGCGGTCAGCGCCACGGTGTAGGTCCCCGCGCTGGAGTAGGTATGGCTCGGGTTCTGCGCCGTGGAGGTGGTGGCATCGCCGAAGCTCCAACTCCACGAGGTCGGCGTGTTGGTCGAGGTGTCGGTGAAGTTCACCGCCAGGGGCGCGGCCCCGGAGGTCGGCGTTCCGGTGAAGTTCGCCACCGGGGCGGTCGGGATCAGCCAGAGTTTGATCCGGCACATGTCCACCGAGGCGTCGTAGCTGGTGGTGTTCTGGTTGCACCCGCACAGGTCCACCCAGATCTCATTGTTGTAGAAGTAGGTGGCCGGGTCGGTGGTCTCCCAGGTCCACGTCTGGTCCGTGGTCGTCCAGAGCCGGAACGCGGTCTCGTAGAATGTGCCGTCGCTCTTCTTGATGGAATTGACGAAGGTCGGCGTGACCGCGCTGGTGTTCTTCCACTGGTACTCCACGATCATCTTGTAGATCTGCGAGGGGGTGTAGCTCGGCGTCCACTTGTAGCGCACGAAGTAGCGATAGTTGGTCTGGTTGCACCGGAACACCATGTAGGCGCTGTTGTCGGTCTGAATGTCGGTCAGCGTTCCGGACTGTAGGGTCACGGTGTTGAAGGTGCTCTCCCAGGTTCCCGGGTAGATGATCGCCTCGGTGTAGACCGAGACATAGCTCGTCTTGGTGTTGGTGTTCGACCCCGCCGCGTTGGTGGCGGTGAGGGCGACGGTGTAGTAACCCGCGCCGGTGTAGGTATGGCTGGGGTTCTGCACTGTGCTCGTGCTTCCGTCTCCAAACGTCCACGACCAGGAGGTGGGGGTGTTCGTCGAGATGTCAGTGAAGCTCACCGCCAGAGGCGCCACGCCGCTGGTCACGCTCCCGGTGAAGTCGGCCACCGGCAGCGGGTTGGTGACGGTGATGTAGCTGGTCTTCACCTCGTCGTCATAGCCGCCGGCATTCGTCGCTCGTAGCGAGACGGTATATGTGCCCGCGTTGGCGTAGCTATGGCTCGGGTTCTGTGAGGTGCTGGTAGTGCTGTCTCCGAAGTTCCACGACCAAGAGGTCGGGGTGTTGGTGGAGGTGTCGGTGAAGGCCACGCTGAGCGGCTTCTGCCCGCTGGTGGGCGTGCCGGTGAAGTTCGCCACCGGGGCCGGAGGCGGAGTGGTGGCGGTGATGTAGCTGGTCTTGGTATTGGTGTTGCTGCCGCCGGCATTCGTCGCCGTCAGCGCCACAGTGTACGAGCCCGCGCCGGTGTAGGTGTGGCTGGGGTTCTGCGCGGTGCTGGTGGTGGCATCGCCGAAGGTCCACGACCAGGAGGTTGGGCTTCCGGTAGAAGTGTCCGTGAAGCTCACCGCGAGCGGCGTGTTGCCGCTGGTCGGCGTGCCCGTGAAGTTGGCCACAGGCGGCGCCGGGTTTACGGTGATGTAGTTGGTCTTCGTGTTCGTGTTGCTGCCCCCGGCGTTGGTCGCGGTGAGGGCCACGGTGGAGGTCCCCGCGCTGGCGTAGCTATGGCTGGGGTTCTGCGCGGTGCTCGTCCCGCTGTCCCCGAACGTCCAGGACCAGGAGGTCGGGCTATTCGTGGAGGAGTCGGTGAAGTTCACCGTCAGCGGAGCCGTGCCGGAGGTCGGGTTGCCGGTGAAGTTCGCCACCGGCGCCGGCGTCCCGCTCGGCTTCAGGTAGAGCCGGAAGCGCATCACGTCGAAGTAGACGCTGAACGCGCCCGACGGGTAGCCGGAGTTCCGGCAGCCGCAGAGCGCCACCCCGATCGCCCCGGTCGCGCCCAGGTACCTGGTGACATCCGTCGAGTTCCGGTACAGCCACTGATCCGTCACGCCGATGGTCGTGAGGTCTATCCAGTCCCACGGGTTATTGGGGTCGCTCACATAGCGCCCGGAGAGGTGGGCGTCCACCGCGTTCGCGGGCGACGCGTGCAGTTGCGCCTCGTAGCCGACCCCATAGACCTGGCTCGGCGTATAGCTCGTCGTGGCATCGAAATAGGCCGTAAAGCTATCGCCTCCGCTCGCCCGACTGAACACCATGTTGACGCCGTTGTCCGTCTGGAGATCGCCGACGCTCCCCGAGACGTAGGTGGTCACACCCTCCACGCCATAGGTGCTTGGATACACCACCACCGTAGTGCAGGCGGTGATGTAGCTGACCTTGGTAACGGTGTTGTTGCCGTTCGCGTTCGCCGCCGTCAGTGCCACGGTGTAGTAGCCGGCGCTGTTATAGGTGTGGCTGGGATTCTGCGTCGTACTCGTGCCGCCGTCCCCGAAGGTCCAGGACCACGAGGTCGGGGATTGGTCCGTTTGGTCGGTGAACTGCACCGCCAGCGGAACCTCGCCCCAGGTCACGTTCGAGGTGAAGGCCGCCGTGAGCGGCGTTACCGAGATGTACCCGGTCTTCGTCTCCGTGTTGTTGCCGGCGGAGTTGTAGGCCGTCAGCGAGACCGTGTAACTCCCGTAATTCGTATACGTGTGACTTGGGTTCTGGGCCGTACTCGTCCCGCTGTCCCCGAAGGTCCACGACCACGAGGTAGGCCCGCCCGAGGAGGCGTCCGTGAAGTTCACGGTCAGCGGCGCGGTTCCCGAGGTCTTGTTCGACGTGAACTCCGCGTCCGGCGTCGGCGGCACTCCCGGGTACTCGTAGGGACCGATCTCCCAGCCGCTGTCGCGAGGCCGCACCACGCCCTCGATGTCCTTGAGCACGGAAGGCTGCGGTGAGCCGCCCGCGTTAACACCCTTGTCCTTGAGCATCGCGTTGGACTGGGAGTTCCACAGCGGCCGGAAGTAGTTCACCCACCCCTGCCAGGTGGTGGGCGTGCCGCCGCTCAGAGTGAGGCTCGGGTTGCCGAAGGTGGAATGCGTCTCCGCGTTCGGGTCGTACATCCCCGCGCTGGGGATGGCGCTCCCATTGTTGTAGAAGTTGTTATAGTCGTGCTGCCAGTCGGAGTAGTTCCCGGAGTGATACCGATACACCGTCGGCATCTGCCCCCGCGTGTCCAGGAAGATGTTGTTGAAGACGTAGAACCCGTCCGTGTTCGGCGTCCACGCATCCCCCGTCGTCCGCTGCCAGATGATCCCCAGGTTCGAGGACGCCGTCCCGCAGTTGTACGTTAGGTTGTTGTAGAAGTACCCGTGGTAGCAGCTATACGTCCCTACCGCCCCCCCGGGGTTGTTCATGAAGATGTTGTTTCGCATCACCATGTTGTACGACTGGTACGTCGCCCCGTCCATAAACTCCTGATCCGTCTCCTGCCCGAATCCCCCCACCGGTCCCTGGTAGGAGGCGTTCCCGTTCCCCACCACGTTCCCCTCAATGATCACGTTCTCCGACCCCCCCTTGGCGTAGTACGCCATGTCCGGGAAGTCGTGCATATAGTTGTTCCGGTAGACCGTGTAGTCCACATCCACATTGTCTATGCACTGGTTGTTACCCGACGGACTGCTCCCTCCCCCCCGTGTGATCTCGCACCCCTCAATCGTCAGATAGTCGCTCTGGTTCAGCTTCACCACGTCCCCGGCGCTGGAGTCGTGAACGTAGCAGCGCTGCACCTCCACGTGGTGCGTCCCCGCCTCCAGTTTGATGCAGTAGTACCCCCCGCTCTGCGTCGCCGTCACCTCAAACCCGATCAGCTTCACGTACTGCCGCCCGATCAGGTTGATGGTATTCCCGACCCCGCTCTCCCCGTTGATGAAGAC
>CAZUGW010000110.1:1171-2349 GCA_964620055.1 uncultured bacterium | reverse complement strand
GCTCCGGTCTCCGTCATAGGCCTGGAGGGTGATGTAAGCGCCGGGCGCCCCATCCGCCCCGGAACTCCAGGAGAGATGTTGCGTATACGTCCCCGCCCGAACGTTGATGGTGTCGCCCGCTGACACCATCCCCACCGCGTAGCTCAGTGTCGCCCACGGCTGCGAAATCGTGCCGGGGTTACTGTTGCTGCCGGTGGTGGCCACATAGTACGTGGCGCCGAACGCCCCGGCGCCGAGAGATAAGAGCAAGACAACTGCGAGCAGCACAGCCAACCGTCTGTTCATAGTCCCTCCCAATGGGTCTTGCGGTTCTCTGCGTACTACCTCACAGCTCTTCCTACCGGCCTCGCCTCCCTCTGCCCCCGATCCCCTAGCCCCTAACCCCTAACTCCTACACCCTACCAAATCAGCCCCCCCAGGTCATTGCATTCCCGCCCCAACCTCTTGTATATTTGGCGCATGGGAGAGGGGAGACGAGCCTCTGATACCGCCCTCGACTGGGTCATCCGCGCGCGGCGGTATGAGTACCACCTCTCCGCCGCGGCGCCGTTTCACGCCGACGCGAACTTCCACCCGGACCCCACGCCCCTGGAGTTGGACATCCACGAGGGGATCGAACTGGGGGTGCTGCTGGAGGGCGAAGAAGAGAGGCACTACCAGGGCTACGTCCTCCACTGCCGTCCCGGCGATGTCTGGATGTCCGCCATGTGGGAACCCCACGGCTGGCGCATCCTCCAGCCCAACACCCGCAACCTGGTGTTCGTCTTTCTGCCTCAGTTCCTCGGCGAGCAACTCGTCGGCGAGATCCCCTGGCTGAGCCTCCTCGCTCTCCCTCCCGAGGACCGGCCCACCGTGTCAACGCCGGACCAGCGCGCCCACGTCATGTCCATCGCCTCCGAACTTCGCCGCGAACTCGAACGCCGCAGCCGCGGCTGGATCAGTTCGGTCCGCCTCAACCTCCTCCGCCTCCTCCTCGCCCTCGGCCGGGACTGGCGCCCCTTCGCCCCCGACCCCGAGATCGGGCAGATGCATACCCACGACCTCTCCCGCATCATGCCCGCCCTCACCCTGGTGCACGCGGACCTCAGCCATCGCGTCGCCGCCCGGGAAGCCGCCTCGGTCTGCAAAGTGAGCCGGGCCCAGTTCAACCGCCTCTTCACCCAGAGCATGGGCCTGAG
>CAZUGW010000110.1:0-1161 GCA_964620055.1 uncultured bacterium | reverse complement strand
CCGGGCGCGGCTGGCCTTTAGCGCGCACCTACTACTCTCCTCCGATCTCTCCGTCCAGGTCATCGCCGACCAGGCCGGCTTCGTGGACGCCAGCCACCTCCACCGCAGCTTCGTGCAGTTCTATGGCTGCACCCCCGGTCGCTACCGCCTCCGCAGCAACGACCCAGGGCCAAAGTGAACCCGCCCCGTTGCGCCGTCAGGCGCAGAGGGGCGGGTTCTCTCGGGAGGGACTAGTTGAGCGTTAGCTTCAGCCGGCACAGATCCACATACGTATCGTGGTTGTTGCTGTTCTGGTGGCATCCGCACATGGTCACGTGAGCATATCCCGAACTGCTCAGGTACGTTGAAACCGCCGTCGTATTCCAGGTGAACGACTGGTCAGTAGTAGTCCAGAGTCCGCCGCCCATACCGGCGTATCCGCCGCTGCCATCCTGCTTGTACATCAGGAACTGGTAATACGGCGTGTCCGATCGCGAACTATGGAGCTCATACTCGACCGTGATCTTGCTCACCTGACTCGGCGTGTAGCCGGTGTGGAACTCGTACCGCAGCCCGGAGTCGTGAGTAGAGGTGTTGGAGGTTATCCGCATGTACACGTTATTGCTGGACTGGACGTCCGTGAGCCCGCCAGAGACCAGCGACCCGCCGCCCGATCCCCAGTTGTAGGCGTCCGGGTAGATGTACACTTCCTGCGGGTTGACCGTGATGTAGCTGGTCTTCGTATTGGTGTTGCTCCCGCTGGCGTTGGTCGCGGTCAGCGCGACGGTGAAGGTCCCCAGACTGTTGTACGTGTGGCTGGGGTTCTGCGCGGTGGAGGTCCCGCCGTCGCCGAAGGTCCACGACCACGAGGTGGGCGTGTTGGTGGAGGTGTCGGTAAAAGTCACGGCCAACGGCTTCGTGCCAGTGGTCGGCGTGCCGGCGAAGTTCGCTACCGGCGGACTGCCCAATTGCAGCCGGAAGCGCATCTTGTCGGAGGACACGTCGTAGTTGTTCGTGTTCCCGGCGGTCGGGCAGCAGCAGAGCTCGAACCCGATCACGCCCGTGCTCGACATGTAGGTGGAAACCGCAGTCGAGTTCCAGGTCCAGTTGGTGTCGGCGGTTCCCGGCACCCAGTTCCCGCGGGACTCCCACGTCCCGTCGGACTTACGCGTGAACACCACG
>CAZUGW010000109.1:7097-9575 GCA_964620055.1 uncultured bacterium | reverse complement strand
GATTCGGGTAAATAGTTCCTGGGTGCCGGCCCCGGTCGCCTCGGCCGCCATCGCCTCGAACCGACGTCTGCACAAGTAGTTGGTACGTCCCTTTAACAGTTCTACGCGAAGGGGTTGGGCGACGGTTCGAGCGAGTCGAGGCGCTTCGAGCCGGAGGAGCTGCCGGGCCACATGACCGTTGCGGTCGGCGCGGCCGTGCAAACGGGCGACGTGCTGGCCCGGACGCAGGGGATGTGGGGGCTGTTCAAGTCAGAGGCGAAGTCGCCGGTGAGCGGAACGGTGGAGGAGATCAACGCGGCCTCCGGCCACGTGCGGATTCGCGAGGCCCCGCGGCGCATCGTGACCGTCGCCCATATCGCCGGTCGGGTAACGGAGGTGATCGCGGGCGAGGGCGCGGTGATCGAGGCGCGGGCCGCGCTGGTGCAAGGCATCTTCGGCGTGGGGGGCGAGCGGCGCGGGCGGCTGAAACTCGCCACCTCCTCCCCTACTGACCGTCTGTCAACAGATATGATCGGCGATTGCTCTGGCTGCGTACTCGTCGCCGGCGCGGGCGCGAGCGGCGACACCATCCGCCGCGCCGCGGCCGCGGGCGCGACCGGCCTCGTGGTCGGCGCAGTGAGCGATGAGGCCCTGCGGGAGTACGTCGGCTACGACATCGGCGTGGCCATCACCGGGCAGGAGAATGTGCCTATGGCCCTGATCCTCACCGAGGGGTTCGGCGAGCTGCCCATGGCCCAGCGCACGTGGGACCTGCTCGCCTCGCTGGAGGGGCAGCTTGCGTCCATCAACGGCGCGACGCAGATCCGCGCGGGGGTGATTCGCCCCGAGATCGTCGTCACCCACGAGCAGCGGGCCGGCGCGGGCGAATCCGAGCCCGAGCAGTCCCTGGTGATCGGCGTGCGGGTGCGGATCATCCGCGAGCCGCACTTCGGGGCCTTGGGGCGCGTCGTCGAACTTCCGCCAGAGCTCACCGAGATCGAGACGGAGTCGCACGTGCGCATCGCGATGGTCGAGTTGGACGGCGGAGAGCGTGTCCGCGCCCCGCGCGCGAACCTGGAGTTGATACAAGAATGAGCCGCGCGCTCCCCACTCGCATCAGCCTCCCCGTGATCTTCGGCGTTGCCTTCGCCACGGGGTTCACGGGCGCGGTGGTGCCGGGATCGCTGCTGGCGGTGGTGGTGAGGGAAACGCTGCGCTTCGGCTGGACGGCCGGGCCGCTGCTGATGGTCGGGCACGCGCTCCTAGAGTTGGTCGCGGTGGTCTTGCTCGCCACCGGGCTAATCCGCTTCGTCCGCGCGCGCTGGCTGCAAGGGATGATCGGCGGCCTGGGCGCGGCGGTGCTGATCTACCTCGGCTACGGCACGCTCCGCTACTCCCCCGACGACGCGGCGCGCGCCCTGAGCGCGGCGGGAGCGGCCGGCGGCGCCGGGGCGACCGGCCTGCTGGCGCTGATCGGCCTGGGCGCGGTGATGAGCATGGCCAATCCCTACTGGTGGCTCTGGTGGGCCACCATCTGTCCCACGCACATCGCCTGGGCGGTGCAGCGCGGTCGCGTCGGAGGCGGCGTCTATTACGTCGGGCACATTCTCTCCGATGTGGTGTGGTACAGCGCGGTGTCCATCGCGCTCGCGGTGGCCGCGGGTCGCGAGATGCTCTCGGCGCGGCTCCTCCAGGGAATCTACCTCGGGGCCGGCGTCTTCCTCATCGTCATGGGGTTGGTCTTCCTGGTGGCGGCCGCGCGGACCCTGCGACGGCGCGAATCTCCCGTGGCGGTCGAGGGATAGTGACATGCAGAACCGCCGCGAGTTGATCGTCGCCATCCTCGTCGTGGTAGTCGGCTGGATCGCGCTGATGATGATGCTGAGCAAGTGGCAGGGCCGGCGAGAGGCGGATCGCGGCCCGGCCTTGCTGCACTATCCCGGCACGGAGTCGGTGAAAGAGCAACTCGTCCCTAACCTCGGGTGGCGCAAGTATTGGTTCACGCTCGATCAGGACTACCCCTCCACCGCGGTCTATCAGTTCTACCAGAACGAGCTCTCGCCCAAGGGATGGAGACGTTTCGGCGCGACGCCGACCTGGGTGCGCGTGCCGGGCAAAGATCAAGCGCGCGACCTGTTCCAGACCGTCTGGGTCAGCGCCGACCGGGTCTACGAGATTGACCTTCAGATGGTCTCCACCGTGGACGTCACTACAAGAGGGACCGCGGTCACCTCGGAGAAGCGGAGGCCGGGAATGCAGGTCTACGTCACGCTCCGCCGGTCCATGGGGCCGTGGCTGCTGCAGCCCGGCAAGCAGGGCGCGCCGCCCCCCGGCGCGATAGACGTCAAGGAGACAGGCAAGTGACGGGCGCCGATCTCGACCTGACCAAGCGGGTGGAGGAGTGTGCGCGGGCGGCCGGGGCCTCGCTCGTGGGATTCGCGGACGTGGAGGGTTTGGCCGAGTTGCCGCGGGCGGTGGTGATGGCGATCCGAATCCTGC
>CAZUGW010000109.1:0-7087 GCA_964620055.1 uncultured bacterium | reverse complement strand
CGGAGGCGTTCGCGCCGCTCGCGGACATGCCGACGCCGGCCTACCAGCAGGCCTATCTCGACCTGAACCGGCAGCTTGACGAGATCGCCGCGCAAGTGGTCGCGCAGCTCACCTCCGCCGGATTCCGCGCGCAGGCGAACTCGGCCACGCGCAGCAACGTGGATCGAGAGACGTTGAGCACGCCGTTTCCGCACAAGACCGCCGCGACGCGCGCCGGCCTGGGCTGGATCGGCAAGTGCGCGCTCCTGGTCACACCGCGACTGGGTCCGGCGCTGCGACTGGTGAGCGTGCTCACCGACGCGCCCCTCATGGTCGGACAGCCGATCACGGAGAGCGAGTGCGGGGATTGCACCGCCTGCCAGGACGCCTGCCCAGGTAGCGCGGTGTCGGGGGAGAACTGGCGGGCAGGGAGGGAGCGGGCGGAGTTCTTCGATGCCTTCGCCTGCGCGCGTCACCTCGACGCGATCCAGCGCACGCGCGGCGTCGCCTGGGGACGGTGCGGGATCTGCATGGCGGTGTGTCCGCGGCGGCCGTGACGTAGGCTCCGTAACACCGGAACTGGCGCTACAGGACCTTCGCCACGACCGACTCCGTCCTGTATGGTAGAATGGAAATGGTCCTGCGGCTTCCTTGAGGGGGCCGGGCGAAGGTGAGAAGAGATGACACCAATCCTACAGGCAAAGCGGAGTGAACTCGCGGCCCTCTGCCGGCGGCGCAGGGTGAGCCGCCTGGATGTGTTTGGCTCTGCGGCCCGCGGGACGTTCGACACCGAGACCAGCGACCTGGATTTCCTGGTGGAGTTCCAGCCTTTGGGACCTGGGGAGCGCGCGGAAGCCTACTTCGGGCTGCTCGAGGACCTGGAGGGGTTATTCCATCGCCCGGTGGATCTGGTGATGGCCCGGGCCATCACCAATCCCTACTTCCGCCGCGCGGTCGAGGAGACGCGGGAGGCCCTGTATGCGGCTTGAGGCCCGGAAGCTCTTGGAGGACGTGAGACGGGCGGCCGAGCTGATCACCGCGTTTGTGGCCGGGAGGAGACTGGACGACTATGTGGCCGACCCTTTCCTGCGCTCGGCGGTGGAGAGGCAGTTCGAGGTGATTGGCGAGGCGCTCAACCGTTTGGTGAGAAGCGACCCGGCGGTGGCCGAACGGATCAGTCGTATCTCTCGCATCATCTCCTTCCGCAATGTCCTGATCCATGGCTACGATCTGGTAGACCACGAAGTGGTGTGGGATGTGGTCGAGACCCAACTGCCTCTCCTGCGCGAGCAAGTGCAGGCCCTGCTGGCCGAGGGAGAGGAGTGAGAGGGCCAAACCAAGACGTAAGGGTGTTATGTGACTGCGGCCTGGGGACGACCTGTTCGTTTGGCAATGGCTTGTCTCATGCCATCGCCGAGCCGGGCCACCTGTGGCCGCAGACCCGCGGCATCGCGTGGGGACGGTGCGGGATCTGCATGGCGGTGTGTCCGCGGCGGCCGTGAGCTGGCGGCGCGGCGTCAATGGCTCTTGTCGGGCGACCTCCGCTCACCGCGGCCTTAATGCTACCCCTGGATTGTGGTAGAAGTACGTGTGGGTCGCGCAGACGGACGGCTGATTGGCACCCAGCGTTCCCGGCTGCCGAAAGGAGTGGATGGATTCCATGGTACTTCCCGACAGGGCACAGGCGATCATCTCCGCGTTGCCGGTGGTCATTCTCCTGACCGCGTATCTCCGGCGGTTCGCGGCATCCCGCCGTTGGCTCGCGATCACCTTGAGCGTGTGTCTCGCTGACCAGGCCACAAAGGCTGTGATCCAAAGGTACGCTTGGCTCAGCGAGGGCCCTTTGCTCCGTCTCACTTTCCTCGGCGGATGGCTTCATACTACCTACGTGGAGAACCCGGGCCTTGGGTTTGGCGCCTCCCCCGCGCCTTTGCTCACTGCTACCGTCGTCCTCGCGGCTACGCTGGTTCTCCTCTACTGGCGGTTGGGCCGGCGAGAGTACCGCATGTCCCCACTGGTCGAGATCGGCTGTGCGCTTGTGCTCGGCGGACTGCTCGGCATCCTCCTCGACCGAATCCGACTTGGCTGCGTTGTTGACTTCATTGGCATCGGACGGCGGGATTACTCCCCGTGCAACCTGGCTGACCTCGCCGCGCTTGCGGGAGGCTTTCTCTTCGTGCTAGCCGCCGCGCGAGCCGCGGTCATCCGAGGCACGCATACTGCGCCGACACGCGAAGCCGTTGCGTCGCACACTGCCAGCGCAAAGCGGCTTCATAGAGTGCGGACTCCCGCGCTCCTGATCTTCACGGCGGCAGTGCTGGCTTTCCTGTGGACTGTGGTGGCCGACCCGGACGCAGGATTGCCCGCACTCCACAAGGCAGCCTACCGAGGTCGAGTGTCATCTGTGAGTAGACTGCTCGCCCGAGGCGCAGACCCCAGTCTCTATGATAGGCATGGCCTTACCCCGCTGCACTACGCGGCCATGGGCGGACACACAGAGGTTGCAGAGCGGCTGCTCGCGTCCGGGGCCGATGTCAATGCGCGTGAGGGTAAGGTTGGCTTCACGCCTCTGGACCGGGCCATCCTCGGACGCAGCGGAACGGAGATGGTTGGCCTTCTTCTTCGCAACGGAGCCGATCTCAACCGCAATTCGCTCTACCATGCGGTCACGAGTAAGGATGTTCGCGTAGTCGAGATGCTGCTGGCGCACGGGGCTGAGATTAACCCCGAGAAACGGACTACATCCGTACTCTGGGCCGCCTGCTTCTCTCACAACGCCGAAGTCATGAAGCTGCTGATCGCCGCCGGCGCAGACGTGAACGCCCGGAACAGAGATGGGTCAGCCCCTCTGCATCGAGCTGCTAGCGCAAGCGATCCCGAACTCGTCTCACTTCTCCTGTCTGCCGGCGCCGACGTCAACGCCAAGGACGGCTCTGGGAAAACGCCGCTGCACACCTGCGGCGGCCTTGCTCCGGGCCTCGGAGGTAAGAGCCCCCGCGCGGTGGCCTCACTCCTTGTGGCGCGCGGCGCCGATGTCAGCGCCCGATCTGCCGACGGCATCACCCCGCTGATTCGAGCTGTGCTGAAGCAGGACCTTGGATGGGTGAAACTGCTCCTCAGCGCGGGCGCTGAGGAGAACCAGCCGGGGCCGAAAGGCCAGACTCCACTGCACTACGCCGCCGCGAAAGGCAACCCGTCCATCGCGAGCGCGCTGCTGTCCGCCGGTGCTGATGTTGATACTCGGAACGGGAGCGGGAAAACACCGGCGGATCTCGCCACCAGCGCGGACATGAAGGAACTGCTGCGCAGGCGAAGTCTGAAGTAGTATGACGCAATTCGCGAGCTCACGACTGCGGCCCAATCATCACCTTCATCGCCTGCCGCGACTCCACTAGCTCGATTCCCTCGGTCAGCGCGGCCAACGGTAAGCGATGGCTGATCATCTCCTCGACTTTCACCCTCTCGGATCGCAGGAGGGAGATCGCGGCGTCGAAGGTGTGCGGGTTGGTGAAGCTGCCCAAGACGGTGATCTCGCGGCGATAGAGGTCATACGGCGAGACGGTGATCCGCGCGCCCTGGGGCGCGACGCCGAAGAGCAGCACGGTCCCGGCCTCGCCGACCAGGGAGACGGCCTGCTGCGCGGTCTCCTGCCCGCCCACACACTCGATCACGGTGTCCGCGCCGGGGCCGCCGGTGGCTTTCCCGATCACGGCGCGGACGTCTTCTGCCCGCGGGTCCACCGCCTGTGTCGCCCCGAGCCGCAACGCCATCTCGCGCTTGTGCGGCTCGAGCTCCGAGACGATGACCGCGGAGGCCCCGCGCAGCCGCGCGAGTTGCACCATCATCAGCCCGATCATCCCCGCTCCGAGAATCGTCACCACGTCGCCCGGACGGACGTTCGCTTTCTCGATTCCGTGGACGCAGCATGACACCGGCTCCACCATCGCCGCCACTTCCAACGGCAGGTCCTTCGGGACCTTGTAGGCCTGCCGGGCTGGGACGAGGCAGTGGGTGGAGAACCCTCCGTCCACCGTCACCCCCAGGGCTGCGAGGTTGGGGCAGAGGTGGCCGAAGCCGCGCCGACACGGCCGGCACGCGCCGCAGGCCATATTCGGGTCAACCGTCACGTGATCGCCGGAGCGCAGATACGGCACGCCCGGCCCGGTGGCCTCAATGACGCCTGCGAACTCGTGCCCGGCGACGAGCGGGAACGCCGCCGGGAACTCGCCGCGGTAGATATGCACGTCCGTGCCGCACACCCCGCACGCCTCCACCCGCACCAAGACGCTGCCCTCCGAGGGAGTCGGAGTCTGCCGCGCGATGATCTCGCACGCTCCCGGGGACAGAAAGACCGCCGACGTCATCACCGCCTCCTCCCCTTTCGCCGCTTCGCCCCTTGCCTCTTCGCCCTCCCTCGGTAGGTATCCCCCACGCCATGTGGTACTATACAGTGATTCACGGCAGGCGCGGGAGAGCGCCGGAGGAAAGAGGAGACAGCGATGCAGAAGAACGTCTCTCCGGTCACAGCCGTCATCGTTATCCTGGTGGTGATTGCCGTCGCAGCCTTCGCGTGGGTGAAGTACTCCGCCGGGCCGACCCCCATCAACCAGCGGCAGATGCAGGGCCAACGCGCGAGGACCAAGCACCAGGCCACTCGCAAGGCGCCGTCAGGCGCCGGCCGCGGCAGCGGCCGGCAGGGGGCCGGACGGCGAGGCCAGGGCAGCGGACATCCCGGCGGCAGTACGAGCGCCACCGCCAAACCGGGCGCGAAGCCGGAGGCGAAGCCCGCCGGCAAGCCAGCGGCCAAGCCGGAGACCAAGCCCGCCACGAAATAGGCAACGGTAGGTGATCGGCGGCGGCTCGCTCCCGGGCCCACCGTGCCCACGGGCCTCGGTGCGTGCGGGAGGGGCCGCCGTCTCAGTCGAGGGAGTTCTGGATGCCGGGTGAGAACCGGGAAGCGCGGCCCGCGCTCCGGCGCACCAAGATCGTCGCGACCATCGGCCCCGCTACCTCCTCCCCGGAGGCGATTCTCCGCTTGGCCCAAGCGGGGATGAACGTCGCCCGCCTCAACTTCTCCTACGGTGATTACGCCCTGCATGCAGCCGTGATCGCGCGGGTCCGCGCGGCCTCCGCCGAGGTGGGCCGGCCTCTCGCCATCTTACAAGACCTCTCCGGCCCCAAGCTGCGCGTTGGCGAGCTCCCCGGCGGCGAGGTAATGCTGAACTCAGGTGACGCGGTGGTGCTCAGCGCGGCCGACCCTCCGGCCCCGGGCCACCTCCCCCTCCCCGTTCCGGAGTTGCCGCGCGCGCTCCAGCCCGGACAGCGATTGCTTCTCAGCGACGGCCGCCTCGAGCTGCGCGTCACCAGCACGACGGACACGGAGATCAAGTGCGAGGTCATCGTGGGTGGACTGCTCAGGTCCCACCAGGGCGTGAACGTCCCCGACGCCGCCCTGCCCATCCGAGCCGTGACCGACAAGGACCTGGCGGACCTGGACTTCGGCCTGGAGCACGACGTGGACTGGGTGGCCATGTCGTTCGTCCGCGACGCGGAGGATCTGCGGCCGCTGCGCGCGCGGATGCTGGAGCGAGGCAAGTCCGCCGCGTTGATGGCCAAGATCGAAAAGCACGAGGCGATCGCCCATCTGGACGAGATCATCGCCTACGCCGATGGCGTGATGGTGGCGCGCGGGGACCTGGGGATCGAGGTCGCGTTCGACGAGGTACCGATCCTCCAGAAGCGGATCATCGCGCGCGGCAACGCCGCCGGCAAGCCCGTCGTCACCGCCACCCAAATGCTGGAGTCCATGCTCACCAATCCGCGCCCCACCCGCGCCGAGGTGAGCGATGTCGCCAACGCTGTGCTCGACGGGACCGACGCCGTGATGCTCTCGGGAGAGACCGCCACCGGTCAGTACCCCTTCGAGGCGGTCGCCGTGATGTCCCGCATCATTCTTCAGGCCGAGGCGGCCTTCGATCACCACGCCTACCTGGAGCGCTCCCGCGTCACGCCCTGCGAGAACATCACCGAGGCCATCGCGGAGGCGACTTGCACGCTGGCGGAGGACCTCTGCGCCCAGGCCATCCTCACTCCGACCAGCACCGGCCAGACCGCGCGCAGGGTCGCCCGGCACCGGCCGAAGGCCCCTATCGTCGCCGTCACCGCGAACGAGGCGACACAGCGTCAACTCGCGCTCTCCTGGGGCGTGTCCCCGCTCCTCGCGCCCCGCGGCGGACACACGGACGAGCTGATCACGACCGCCATCGCCAAGGCGGCGGAGGCCGGGTTCGTCGCGAAGGGCGATCGCGTCATCGTCACCGCGGGTGTGCCCAGCGGCGCGCCCGGCCGCACCAATCTCATCAAAGTCGAAGTCGTCGGAGACCGTGAGGGGGAGTGAGGCGTGACCATAGTGGCAAACAAACGTAAGCTAAGAATCCATCTCCCGGTGTTCCTCGCGCTGGTGGGAGTGGCGCTTCTCATCGCCATCGTCAAGCTCTGGGGGCCGACCGCCACCGCCCGCCGCCAGCAGGAGGACCTCGCCCGCCTGCGCTCCGAGAAGGCCTCCCTGAACGACGAGCACAAGCAACTGGAGGACTACAAGCGCAAACTCGCCTCCGACGAAGGCCAGGAATCCGCCGTCCGTCGCAGCGGGTACGTGCGCGAGGGGGATCGGAGGTTGGTGTTTGTGAAGGAGAAGGAGAAGGGGAAGAAGTAGGGGCGACTTTTGCTGGGGACAGGCACGCCCGCACCGCACGGGCGAGCCCGTCCCCGTCCTCCCCCATCCATGATTGCCTATCTCCGCCAGCCTAAGAATCGGTTGTAGAGTGGGATAGACGACCAGAGCGGACCGGACAGCCCCAGTGTCGTCCGCGCCCTCGCGGCCCAGGCCACCAGGGGCTGCTGAAGCGTCGCCAGGTGGATCATCTGGGAACGCCGAGGCGAGGCGTCCAGCATGGTCAGCACTTTCGCCGAGGTAATGCCCGGTGAGAAGTAGAAGGCGGGAAGCGCGAGGTCGGCCTCTGGCGGCAGCGCACCCTCCGCGAGTGCAATCTTCTCCAGCGCCGTCCCCGGATAGATGCGCACCCCCACGGCGTAGATGATCCGTGCT
>CAZUGW010000108.1:3396-9605 GCA_964620055.1 uncultured bacterium | reverse complement strand
CATCGACACATCGCTCGTCAGACAAGTGTCTGGAAAGTTCACCGCGTCGTTTTTCTGCAGCACCGACGAGGCGAACAACCAGATCGCGTCGTTTTACACCGGGGCGATGGCCGACGCGGTGGAGGTGACTTTCGGGTTCCGCGAGTTCTGGGCCCAGGGTGAGTTGTTTTACCTGAACTGCGCGCCGCTGCATCTGCTCGCCGTGTCCGCACCGGCGCCGATCTGTGACCAATCCCCGGCCGCCTTCTTCGCCGCGCTCAAGAGCGCGGGCGCCAACGCCGTGCTCCTCGGCGGGCAGCCCTGGCCTCAGCCGTGGTACGACGCCGCGGACCAGGCCGGCGTGCTGGTGATTGCGGAGTCGGCCTTCGCCGGCCAGGCCGCGCGTTACGCCCTCACCGACTCCAGGCTCTGGGAGAACGCGCGCGCCCAGATCACCGCGGAGGTGAGGCGCCTCCGCAACCATCCCAGCCTCGTGATCTGGAGCACGGAGAGCGAGGTGCTCGCCTCCGGCGGCGCGGCCGTCCGAGAGACTCAGCGGCACATCGGCGACCTGGCGCATGTGATTCGGGACCTTGACCCCACCCGACCTGTGCTGTTCGATGGCGACGCCGACCCCGCGGGGGAAGCCGACATCATCAGCCTCCACCGGCCGCACGAGCTGCCGCCCTGGATCCAGTGGCCGGAGACCGCGTCGTGGTTCGACGCGCCGGTCCAGTTGGACGGCTATCCCGGCGGCTGCTGGCAGTGGGACCGACAGAAGCCGCTCTACCTCAGCGACTTCCTGCAGCTACCCCCCACTGACGTCAACACGGCCACGGTGCTGTTCGGCGACGCGGCCTCCACCAACCCGGACCTGTATCGCATCCTGACCGAGACTAAGCTGCGCGCGTGGCAGGTGATCGCCGCGCGCGTCGCGGGCGTCAGCGGCGTCGCCGCGTGGACCGCGGACCAGATCGCCGATCCGGGTTCGCCCGCACTGGCGGCGATGCGTCAGGCCTACCGGCCCCTCACCGTCTTCGACCTCCGCGCGAACCGCGATGTTCTCGCGGGCCAGGTCACGGAGCGCACCCTCGCGCTCGTCAACGACTCCGGCGCGGCCCGGCAAGTCCTCCTGCGGTGGCGCCTCGTCCCGGCGGTCGGCCCCTGGAAGCTCGAGGGCGGGGTGCAAGTCGCGCTCCCTCCGGCCGGGCGCGCGCAAGTGAAGGCGGTGCTCGCCCTGCCGCAGCTGGATACGGAGCGTGTCAAGGCGACCTTCACGCTCGACCTCTGTGAGGCCGGCCGGCTCGTGTTCAGCGAGTCAACGCCCTGGACCGTGTTCGGGAACACGCCGCTCTCCGGTCGCGTCCGCGGCGCGCCCAGGCAGGTCGCGAGCTACGACCCCAGGGGCGAGACGACGCGGTTGCTCGCCGAGGTCGGAATCGGGACGGTGCCCTTCGATGCACAGAATGTGAGACAGGTGCTCTGCGGGCGCGATCTCGCGGTGATCGGGAAATGCGCGCTGGCCGATCCCTGTACTCCTACCGGACCCATGCTCGCCGATCTGCTGAGCTTCGTCCGGGGCGGCGGAACGCTGCTCGTGTTCGAGCAGCCGCAGTACCCGCAGAGGCTGATTCCGACCCCGCTGACCTCGCAGTCCGCCACCATCGCCTTCGCCCGCGACGCCGCTCACCCGGCGCTGAAGGGGCTCAAGGGGCAGGACCTCGCCCACTGGCTTCCCGATGGCGTGGTCAGCGTGAACGAGATGGAGAAGCCCCCCCGGGGCGGCTTCCGCGCCATCACGGACAGCGGTGGCCCCGCGGGGCTGAACACCGCCGGCCTGGCGGAGGTGCGCCTGGGGAAGGGGAGGATCATCCTCAACCAACTCGACCTCACCGCGAAGTACGGGGCCGACCCGGTGGCGACGCGCATCGCCCGGAACTTGCTCGCCTATGTCGACACGAAACCGGCCCCCGTCGGACCCATCGGCGTGCTGCTGGACCCGCCCGCCCCGCGGCAACTGGCCGAGCTTGGCGTCGCGTTTGAGCGACTGCTCGACGGCCTGGGCCGCGCCCAGTTGTCCAAGTACCGCGTGCTGATGATCTCCGATCCGTGCCAAATGGAGAGTTGCGCGGCCGAGTTGCGGGCCTACGTCAAGCGCGGCGGTCGGGTGGTGTTCCACAACCTCACCCCCGCCAACTTCCAGGCCGCCGCCTCCCTCCTCGGCGTCCCCATCAAGCTCTGCACCGCGACCCGCGGGCGTTGCCGCCGGGATGAGCAACGACGACCTGGCCTGGTTCGTCTGCGATCCGACCACCGGAGCGGTAGCTCGTTCGGCCGGAGTTGCCGACTATACGATTGACCTCTCCTTTGCCAAACAGGCCGTGGTCCACACTGCCCCCGGCGTCCTCGCCTCCATTCCGTACGGCCGAGGCCTCTGGGTCATTGACCAGGTGCGCTGGGACGTTCCGGACGCCAACCAGGACCTCGCGTTACGCTACCTCAACGCGCTGGTGATGAACCTGGGAGGAGAGTTCGCGGGGCCGGCCTGTGCGCCGTAATGATCGCCTCTGATACCAGCAAGCAACGTGTAGACGACCTATGGGACAATGTGGTAATATCCTGCGGGGCCTGGCGCTAGGTCTACTGCAAATTGGGGTGTTTTCTATGAACTGGGGTTACGCAAGACTCGCCCACGTGCGGCGTGTGTTCTCCCCCCGCCTTTTCCTGCTGGCCGCCCTCGCGTCGCTGACGCTGGGCTGCAGCGGAGGTACGCCGGTCAACCCTGCCCTCCTCCTCACCGATCCGCAGGAGATCGAGGACGCCACCAAGCGCGGCATCAACATGATCAACACCGGGGCCGATCCCTACGCGGTGTACGGCCACACTACCAAGGACGTGAACCTGCGCCTGGGGAGCGATATCATCGTCCGCAGCGCCGCCATCTGCCTGCCGAAGGATGAGCTGGCCTTCCAGGTGGCGATGGGCGGCAATACCACCGAGGACGGCGCCAAGCGCGCGGCCGACGCCGCCGTCCAACAGATCAACCGACAGGTCAAGTTCACGGTCGTGCTGCAGATCGCCAAATCCCACAAGCCGGAGGACGTGACCTTCGAACTGCTGGCCAGCGATCCGAAGCCGTACCCGCCCGTCACGGTGGAGAAGCCGCAGTTCATCCAGGACGTCTCTTCGGCCCTCGACCCCGACATTCCCCCCATGACGATCTATGGCTACAACGTCTCCTTCAGCACCACGGGCAGCCCTGGTTTCCCCGCCATTGACACCAGCGTGTCGACGCTGACCTTGATGATCGAGTCCGCCGGGACCTCCACGAAAGTGTCCTTTGGCCTCGTGACCGGCACCCTGGGGAAGTGAGCTCGCCACCGGGCGAGTCTGACTGACAGGAGCCGCCTCCGGCCCTCGTCTCGCGGCTGCCCGCGCTTCCGGCCTGGACAAGCCGCGCGCATTTCCGGTAGTCTAAGCCACGGTTAGCAGTCTCGGAGGCGCCCCATGCTCTCGTAAAACAAGAAGCGCAACACCCTGGAGCAAGAGACCTATCACTACGAACTCCAGGACGTGACGGATCCCAATCTGTTCCGCGACACCTTCCCCTATGTCGAGCCGCCCATGGTGCCGTTCAACCACCGGCTCGTGCCCATGGATCCACCGGAGGAGATCTGGATTACCGACACCACCTTCCGCGACGGCCAGCAATCCCGCCCGCCGTTCACGGTGAAGCAGATTGTGGACCTCTACACCATGCTGCATCGCTTGAGCGGGCCCAACGGCGTCATCCGGATGACCGAGTTCTTCCTCTACACCGACAAGAACAAGCGCGCCCTGGAGGCGTGCCTGGCCCTGGGGTTCCGCTACCCCGAGATCACCGGATGGATTCGCGCGCGCAAGGAGGACTTCAAGCTCGTCCGGCAGATGGGGCTGCGCGAAACTGGGATTCTTACCTCGGTCTCGGACTATCACATCTTCCACAAGTTCCGCAAGACGCGCCGCGAGGTGATGAACGATTATCTCGATATCGTGCGGGCGGCCCTGGAGGCCGGGGTGGTGCCGCGGTGTCACCTGGAGGACATCACGCGCGCCGACTTCTACGGCTTCGTCGTTCCGTTCGTCCAAGAACTGATGCGCCTCTCGGAGGAGGCGAAGATGCCCGTGAAGGTGCGCGCCTGCGACACTCTCGGCTACGGCGTCACCTACCCTGGGGCCTCCATCCCGCGCAGCGTCAACGGCATTATCTACGGCCTGGTGCATCACGCCGGCGTACCCAGCGAATGGCTGGAATGGCACGGGCACAACGATTTCTACAAAGTCTTGACCAACGCCTCTACCGCCTGGCTCTACGGCTGCTGCGCCGCGAACGGGACCCTCCTGGGGATCGGCGAACGGACCGGGAACACGCCGATAGAGGGCCTCGTATTTGAGTACATGGGGCTGCGCGGCACGGACCACGGGATGCAGACTCAGGTAATCACGGAGATGGCGGAGTACTTCCGCAAAGAGATCGGGATGGAGATCCCTCCCCACCAGCCGTTCGTGGGGCGAGACTTCAACGTCACGCGGGCCGGGATTCACGCCGACGGGCTGCTGAAGGACGAGGAGATCTACAACATCTTCGATACCGACGCGCTCCTGAACCGCCCCGTCGCCGTGGCCATCGCCGAGACCTCCGGCGCGGCCGGAATCGCCCACTGGATCAACGGCAACTACGAGCTCGGCCCGGAGCGTCGCGTGGAGAAGAGCCATCCCGGCGTCGCCAAGATCGGCGCCGCCATCGGCAGGGAATACGAGGCCGGACGCACCACCAACATCTCCAACGAGGAGATGGACCGGCTCGTGAAGGAGCATCTGCCGGAACTGGCCGACTGCGAGCTGAACTCGCGGTAGAGCGCGCTACCCGACGGTCATCTCCACCTGCGGCGGCTGGAGCAGCGTGTTGTGCACCAGGCACTGCTCCGCGGCGCGCTGCAGGGCGGAGCGGTGCTGGTCGCTAATGGGCGCGGGCAAGCTGATATTGATCGTCATCTTGCCCACGCGACGCGGGTTGTCCACGATCTCGTAGTCCACGTCCGCCGTCAACCCCTCCACCGGGATGTCGTGGCGCTTCGCGAACGCCAGCACGTAGACCACCGGGCAGGTGGCCATGGAGGCGATAAACAACTCCGCCGGCGTGACCGCGCTGTCGTCGCCGCCCTGCTCCACCACCTGGTCCGTGAGCACCGAATGGCCCCGATGATGGGCGATGAGTTTCATGCCTCCGGCATACTCGACTCGCATCGTCTTCTCCTCCATCTCCTCTTCCATTATGCCCGCTATCCCCGCGCGAGGGTGGCGATAAGCACCAGCGCGGCCGCAATGCTGGCCGCCCCTCCGCCCCACTGCAGCAGGCGGCTGCGCCGCGCCAGTTCCGCCAGGTAATCGGCCCGTAACCTCCAGGTGGCGACCGCCGGTACGGCGGCGGAGAGCCGGGAGAGAATGCGCTCCTTCCCGTCGCCGTCCACGCGACCGCAGACGCTGATCGGCGTCTCCAGCACGATCGCCCACACCTGGATCCTCGTCCCGTCCTCGAGGAAGCTGTTGACGTAAGGCGGCGCGTCGAACAGCACGCCGCCGGAGGGGACGTAGATGCCCTCGGACTCCTCCGCGACCGAGAAGTCCACCGCCTTGGTATCGCGCTCTGTCGTCCGCCAGCGCCCGCGATAGTCGCGCTCCTGAACCACGAGGCGGTAGTAGACGCACGCCTCGCCCGCGTATGGCATGGCGAGCGGGGTGTCGCATTTCACCGCTCCCCGAACCCAGAGCGCATCGCCGGACTGCGCCTGCGACAGCCGCAGCTCGGGGGCGCGCTTCAGCTCCCACCACTCGCGGTCCTCACGGCGGGACCAGTACAGCGCGACTTGGCCCGCGACCGCGAGGAGCCCAGCCAGCGCGAACATCCGCGCGTCTGGAATGCCCATCTGCTGACGGTAGAGCGCCACCCACTGGGAGGCGGAGAAGGCGAGGAGGCCGAAGGCGGCCAGCCCCACCACGATCCCGAGCCACAGCACCCAGGGGATGACCGGCCTCTCCGGGCGCGCCCGTGGGCGCCTCCCCAGGGGCTGGCCACAGGCAAAGCAGATGACCTCTCCCTTGAGATTGGGCGCATTGCAGTGCGGGCAGGCGACGTGCTCGAGCATCACCGGGATCACCACGGATGTCTTTCCACGTCCGCGCGCGGGATT
>CAZUGW010000108.1:3098-3386 GCA_964620055.1 uncultured bacterium | reverse complement strand
CGCCAGGCGTTTCCCGCGAATGCCGCGGGTTTGACACGGAAGGTTAACACCTCTCGTCTATATGTGTTATCGTTGGCCGCAACAGGCCGGCCGCCTCCGGCCTCGCCTGCTGACCCAGAGGAGAGAGCGAGTGAAGAAGAGAGTCCACCCGATGACCGACGTGCTGCTGATCGCGATCTGCTGGTACCCGTGATGATGGCCTACCGGCAGCGCCTCGACGTCGTCAGTCCCGCCCCGACGGCCACCATCGTCCACACTCCCCAGGGCCCGCCCATGGAGGAACCCGAC
>CAZUGW010000108.1:2744-3005 GCA_964620055.1 uncultured bacterium | reverse complement strand
GGCGACTTGCTGCTGGAGATGAACGGCAAGCCGGCCGACCTGGGTGACTTCTCGGAGGCGCTCGACCAGTTGCAGAACAAAGGGAAACCGTTCACGCTAACCGTCATCCGCGACGGACAGAAGGTCAAGCTCAAGGCGAAGAAGTTGCCGGACTCACTCAAGGGGATGAAGTTTGGTCCCACCGCCGGAGACGCGGAGGGTCGCGGCGGCCGCCGGGGCGGGTAGGCGGAGAGCTAGCTTGGGGGAAGTCGGCGCGAGTGG
>CAZUGW010000108.1:0-2734 GCA_964620055.1 uncultured bacterium | reverse complement strand
GACATGAAGGCTTAACAGGCCTGGGGTAACCTATTGGGAATCCGTCTTGGGGGTAAGAGTGATGAAGATCGCGCGCTGGTTGGGGTTGGTGGCGTTGTTGCTCGTCGCCGCAGGATGTGGCGGCCCTCACGCCAAGACGCCGGCGGCCCCGCCCAAGGGCGACGGCGTACGGTGGCAGACCGACTTCGCGCAGGCCCTGAAGCAGGCGAGGCAAGAGGGCAAGCCGGTGCTGGTGGATGTGATGGCCACCTGGTGCAAGCCCTGCCAGCGCATGCAGAAAGAGGTATGGTCCCGCCCCGATGTCGGCGAACTCAGCAAGAGCTTTGTGCCGGTACAGGTGGACGCTGACCTAAACCGCGACGTGAGGACGAAGCTCGGGGCGAACAGCTTTCCCGCCACCATCTTTCTCAGCCCGGAGGGGACGGAGATCGAGCGGGTGCTGGCGGCGGTTCCCTACGAGGACATGTTGAAGGCGATGCAGGGCGTGTTGGACAAGACGAAGGCGTCCAAGTAGGCCCACTCTCGTTTCGGAGGTTGGCATGAAGGCGTTGGTGATCCTCCTGTTGGTGACGCTGGTGATCGTGGGCGGCGTGTTCGCCTGGAAGGCGCAGAGCAAGCCCGCGCCTCCCCCCGCACAGGCGGCCCAGCCGGAGCCCACGCAGACGCTCTACGTGGCCGTGCCCATGGGGGTCTTCCTCCCCTTCAGCAAGGTGGAGGACCGCTTCAAGGTGCAGCGCCCGGACGTGAGGCTCAAGATGATGATTGACACCCCGGAGGCGATGGCCGAGGCCGTGGAGGGGAACAAGGAGAAGCCGGACATCTTCATCTCCCCGGGCGGGCACGAGCTCGAAGTGCTGCGCGCGAAGGGCTACATTGACCCGAAGTCCGAGGTCGCCTTCGGCAGCTATCAGTTGGCGATCGTGGTCCCGAAAGCGAACCCCGGCAAAGTGAAGACGCTCCAGGACCTGCTGAACCCGGAGGTCAAGACCATCTCCATCTCCGACCCGAACCTCAACGCGGCCTGCTACGCCGCGCGGATGTCCCTCCAAAACCTGGGGATCTGGGACAAGCTGGAGAAGGCCGGCAAGTTTGCGGTCACCGGCTGCTGCATGTCCTCCTACAAGGCGGTCCTGGACGGCAAGGCGGAGGCGAACGTGCAGTTCCTGGGCTGCCCGATGGACGAGAAGGCCGCCGTGTCCGAGCAGTCCAAGGTCAGCTTTGCCTGCAAGTTCCCGACCGATACCTACTACATCCCGCAGAACGTCGCCGGCATCCTGAAGACCACCAAGCAGCGCGCCCTGGCGGAGGAGTTCCTCCAGCTCCTCACCGCCCCGGACACCATCAAGATGATGTACGGGAGCCGCCTGCGGAACGACCAGAACGTGCCCGCAACCGCGAGACCGTGGGGGCCTGAGCAAGAGGCCAACCCCAGGGCGAAAGCGAAGGCCGCATGAGCCGCTCCGCGCAGCTCGCCATCATCGTCCTGCTCGTCGCCGTGGTGGCCCTGGGCGCCCTCCTGGTCTCCCGGCAGCAGGGCGCGCAAGGCGGACGCCTGCTCGTCTACGCCCCTTGCGGACTCCAGGGACCGGTGCAGATGGCCGTCACCACCTACCGGCAGAAGCACCCTGACACGCCGCTGGAAGTGGTCTACGACAACGCCAACGTGCTGGTGCGGCGCGTCGTGAAGCAGGGCGAGCGGCCGGATGTGTTCATCTCCCCGGGTGAGCTGGAGATCAGCCAGGTGGCGAAACAGGGCCTACTCGATGACCGCTCCGTGCGCGATTTCGGCACGCTCGACATGGTGCTCATCACACCCGCCAAGAACACCACCGTCACGAAGGTCGAGGACCTGACCGACCCTAAAGTGAAGGCCGTCGCGCTGGGCGACCCGAAGTTCAACTCCGTGGGCCACTATGGCGAGCAGGTAATGCGCGCGCGGAAGATCTGGGACGCGGTCCAGCCCAAACTCATCCTGCGGGAATTCCCCCTGGAGGCCTTCAACCTGGTCGCCCAGGGCCAGGCGGAGGCCGGCCTCGCCTACCTCACCTGCCCGCTCGACACCGCCCCGGAGAAGGCCTCGAAGTCGTCGGTGAGGATTGTGGAGAAGATCCCGCGGGGCAGCTACGGCCCCATCCGACTGCAACTCGGCATGTTGAACACCTCCAAGCAGCAGAAGGCCGCCCGCGCCCTCATTGACTTCATGGCCTCCTCGGAGGGGCAGCAGGTGATGGGCAAGAACGGGGTGCTTCCGCTGGAGGCCGCCAAATGAGCCAGACGCCGCGGAAATCGAATCGGCTGTTCCTGGTGGTCGTGGTCCTGCTCGTCGCCGCGCTGGGGATCGAGGCCGCCCTCCTCCTCCGCTCCAAGCAGGCCGGCCGACCGGCCGCGCAGGACATGTCGAAACGGGCGGAGGCGATTGCCAGCGGCCCGAACGAGATCGAGACGTTCGGCCAGGTCACCGCGCCGATCAAGATCGAGTTCTACGCCCCGCTCGTGCTGGAATGGCATAAGAAGACCATCGGATTGCTGCGCGACTACGACCAGCAGCACCCCGACCGCATTTTGGTGAAGCTGATGCCGATGGGCAACTCGGCCTGCGACGAAGAGATGACCAAGCGCGGCTTCACCTGCGCCGTCATCTTCGTCAACGGCCAACACGAGTTCACCCTGCCGAGCGGCAAGAAGACGGACTTCCAGAAGAAGCCCAACACCGAGGACTCGTTCTACAACAGCG
>CAZUGW010000107.1:3057-9622 GCA_964620055.1 uncultured bacterium | reverse complement strand
GACGCGCTCGCCGCGCGACCCGCGGGATGGCCTGAGCTACTATCGTCGCCCGCCGCGGCTGGGCCCGCGCGAGGTTCAGATCGCCATCACCGAGGCCTGCAACTACCACTGCGTGATGTGCGCCCTCCACAACCCCGCGGTCGAAAGCCGCCACCGCGAGGTAGACCGGGTCCGCATGCCCTATGAGATGTTCGCCCGACTCGTCGCCGACCTCGAGCGCAACCGCGCCAGATACGTTGGCCTCACCGGCTATGGGGAGCCCTTCACTCACCCCAGGGCCATGGACATGCTCGCGCTTGCCCTCGAACACAAGCTCAACGTCATCCCCACCACCAATGGTAGTCTGCTCACGGACGAGCGAGTGCGGCGGCTGGTGGATCTGGGCCTGCGCCGCCTCCACGTCAGCCTCAACGCGGCCACGGACGAGACCTACCAAAGAATGCATCCGCGCACGCCGCCAGGGCGACTTGCGCAGATCGTCGCGCGCCTGAGAACCATGGCCGATTATGCCGAAGAGACCTGCCAGAAGACGGTTCACGTGCGCATCACCTCCGTGGTCACTCGCCTCAACCTGCATGAGATTCCGGCGCTGGTGCAGGTTGCCCGCGAGGCCCGCGCCGCGGAGCTCGCCCTCCTCCCCATGGCCTGGGTCGAGGGTCAGCCCGACCTCCTCCCCCGCTCCGAGGACCTCCCCGCGATCCAATCCGCGATTGCCGAGGCCAAAGCCCTCGGCTTCCGCTTTGGCGTCACCGTCGTGGCCGAGGGTTTCCAGGCCGCCAGCGCGGCCCCGCCCACCCACCACATCTACGAGCGTCTCCCCTGCTACATGGGATACCAGTTGTGCCACATCATGGCAAACGGGGCCGTGCAGTTCTGCGCGGAATGCTACTTCTCTCTGGGCGATCTGAATCACAGTGACTTCGATACCATCTGGAGGTCCAAGGCCTACGAGCAGGCCCGCCGCGCCGCGCTGGCCCTGCCTCAGACCCACAAGCCGCCCGGCAACTGCAACTGCTTCCGCAGTTGCTGCCACCTAGGCTTCAATATGGACATCCACTGGCGGCTCCACGGCGTCGCCGCGCTGAAGGAGCTGGAATGAACCACCTCCTCATCTGCGGTGCCGCCGGTTTCACCAATCGCGGCGACGACGCCCTCCTCTGGGGGATGCTGCGCCAACTCCGCGCCGTCGCCGGCGCGCGGCCCATCAAGGTGGTCGGCGGGCCGGAGCTGGGAGCGCTCACCGCGCCCTTCGGCGCGACCGCGATGAGCTACGATGATCGCGCGGAACTGGCGCGGGCCATCGAGGACGCCGACCTAGTGCTCCTCGGCGGGGGCGGGATGCTCTACGATGTGGACTACGATGCCACCCTGGCGCGCTTCCTCACCGACCCTCCCGACCGCCAGTGGCTCTACGAGTTGGCGAAGCTCGCCGCCGCCGCCCGCGCCGCCGGCCGGCCGGTGATGATGTACGCGATTGGCGCGGGCCCGCTCTTCAGCGATCCGGCGCGGCGGGTGGCGCGATTCATCGGCGAAAGCGCGCAGGCGGTGACAGTGCGCGATCGCGCCTCGGCCGACCTGCTGGTGGAGTGCGGCCTTTCCCCCGCGCGGGTGCAGCTCGCCGCCGACCCGGCCGTCACCCTTGAACCCGGTCCGGAGGAGGCCGTCCAGCAGTGGCTCGCGGCCCAGGGCCTCAGCTCCGCTCCCCGCCCCTGGATCGGCCTCAACCTCCGTCCCTGGTATCGCTTCATGGGAGTCGAGTCTGGCGAAGGGAAGATGGCCCGCCTGCTCGCCGCCGCGAGTGAGGTGATCCGCGAACTGCGCGCCCGCCTCGGCGCGACCGTGGTCCTGCTGCCCTTCCAGAAGATGAACGACGATGATGAGGAGGTGCTGGCGCGCGCGCGCGCCGCGTCGGGCGTGAACGAGGGCGCGGTGCTCGCCGCCACCCCGACCGCGCCGGAGGTGATTGTCGGCGTCCTGAGTAAGCTCGATCTGATGGTCGGAATGCGAATGCACTCGCTGCTGCTGGCGATGGCGGCGGGGACGCCGTTCGTCGGCCTCCCGTACTCTCCCAAGGTGGACGAGATCATCGCCGCCGCGGGGATGGCGGAGTACGCCCATCCCGTGGACGACCTCGATCCCCAAGCGGTGGTGGCGTCGTGCGAGGCGGTGCTGGCGAATCGCGACGTGGTGCGGGCGCGCCTGGCGCAGGGTCGGGAGCGCCTTCGGGAAATGGCCACGATCTCCCAGGACATGGCAAAGGCCCTGCTGGAGACGGGGCGCGCGACCTCGGCGCAAGTGGTTTCGCGGGCCAAGGTCACGCGGCCAACCGCCGGGAGGCGGGTGTTGATGCAGATCAGGCCGGACTTCCGGGAGAAGCCGGGCGGGGATGTGGTGCAGTTGGAGGCGATGCTGCCCTATCTTCGCGAGGCCGGAGTGACGGTGGAGCTTACCGGCGAGGAGTCGCCCGATCTGTCCGCGTGGGACCTCGTTCATACCATCAACCTCGACCGTCCCGAGGAGCCCTACCGGCACTGCCTCAACGCCCTTGCCCAGGGCAAGCCCATCGTCGTCTCCACCGTGCATGCAGACCTGACCGAGCAACTCCAGTGGGCCGATACCGATTACTGGCACTTGCCCGACCCTGACCAGGGCGACCCCGAGCCCCGCCCCGCGCCGCCCTCAGACCCGATGGAACTCCGCCGCCGCGCCCTGCGCCATCTCCAGCGCCAGGCCATCGCGGATTGGGCCACTGTGTACCTCCCCAATGCGGAGATGAACGCCGAGTACCTCCATCACACCTTCGGCCTGGATCTCAGCCGCGCGGTCATCGTCCCGAACGGCGTGCGCGAGGTCTTCTTCGACGCCACACCCGACCTGTTCGTCAGCAAGTACGGGCTGCGTGATTTCGTGCTTTGCGTGGGCCGCGTGGAGACGAAGAAGAACCAGCTCAGTCTCATCGCGGCCATGCGCGGAATGGGAGTGTCTCTCGTGATCGTGGGCCGACCCAATCCGCAGGCCTACTACGATCTCTGCCGCCGCTACGCGGATGAGAACGTTCACTTCATCGCGTCGCTCACGGAGGAGGAACTGGCCTCCGCCTATGCGGCCGCCAAAGTCAGCGCCCTCCCGAGCTGGATCGAGCTGCCCGGCCTCACCACCCTGGAGGCCGCCGCCGTCGGATGCAGCATCGTCTCCACCGACCGCGGCTCCCCGCCCGAGTACCTCCGAGATATGGCCTGGTACTGCGACCCGCGCAGTGTGGAGTCCATTCGCCGAGCCGTTCGGGAGGCGTACCACGCGCCGCGCTCCGGTAGGCTGAAAGAACACGTGCGCGCCCACTACACCTGGCGCCTCGCGGCCGAGCGCACGCTCGCGGGCTATCAACTCGCGCTGGACCTCCACGCCGGCCGCTCTCACCGCGATCGGCAGGAAACCGCGGCCGCCGCCTTGAAACGACATTGTGACTGGCTGGAGCGCCTCGCCGCAGACCGCCTCTATGAGGTCCAGCGCTTCCAGCAGCTTCATTTGGAAGCGAACGGCCTCTTGCAGCAAGCCGTGGCCCGCACCGAGCACACCGCGGAGCAACTGAGCCGCTGGGATGCAGACCTGCGCCGTTGTCAGCAGGAGTTCGCGCGCGTTACCTCCCGGCGCCTTTACCGCTGGTCGAATGCTGTCGCGCGGGCCGGCTGGGGAATACTCAGGATGTTAAGGATCGCGCGTTGAGACTTTCAGTCATCCTGCCCACCTACAACCGAGGCGAGATGTTGGGCCGCACCTTGCGCGGGCTACTCGACCAGACGCTGCCGGCCACGCAGTACGAAATCGTGGTCGTGGACGACGGCTCTACCGACGCCACCCCTCAAGTCATCGCCGACGTAGGCGCCCCCGCCTCCCGCCTCCGCTACTTCCGTCAAGATAACAAAGGCCCGGCCGCCGCCCGCAACTATGGCGTGCGCGAGGCCCGCGGCGACATCGTCCTCTTCACGGGTGATGACTGCATCCCTGACCGGCGTCTGCTGGAAGAGCACCTCCGCGCCCACGACGCGGAGGGCGACGTCGGCGTGGTAGGGCATATCGCCTGGCATCCCGAGCTCAAAGTCACCGCCTTCATGATGTTCCTCGAGGAAGGCGTGCAGTTCGGTTTCAGGCGCATCGAGGACCCCGACAACGCCCCCTATTGGGCCTTCTACACCTCCAACTGCTCCCTCCAGCGCCACTGGCTGGAGGAAGCCGGTGGCTTCGACGAGGACTTCCGGTACGCGGCCTGGGAGGACATCGAGCTCTCCTATCGCCTCTCCTCGCGCGGCTTCCGTATCATCTATCGCCCGGCCGCGCTCACCTATCACCTCCACGCCGTCACCGTCGAGGGGTACCTCCAGCGCCAGCGTCTCTCCGGCCAGTCTGCGGTGATCTTCTGGCGCAAGCACCCCGAGCTCAAGGAGCAACTCGGCATCCTGCACGCCACGCATCCCAGCGCGGTGAAGCAGCTCTACGATGCCATGCTCAGCCACGCCTTCTCTCTCGGAATCCGAGACGCGTTGCGCGACCCGAACCTGCCCCCGGATGATCAACTCGGCGCGCTCTCCGCCGACCCGGCGATGCTCTCCGCCCGTCTCGCCTGGATTCGCGAGGTGATGCGTGAGGACGACCCGGAGAAGGAGGAACTGCGGATCCTGCGTCAGGAGATGCCGAGCCTGCGCGCGGAATACGACCGGGTGACGTCGCGGCGGCTGTACCGCTGGGCGGAGGCCGTGGCGCGGCTGGGATGGCGGGCGCTCGGCCTGGTGCGGAGGAAGGGACAGTGAGCGCGCCCACGGTTTCGGTGGTGCTGTTGAACTGGAACGGCGTGCATCTCCTGCCTACCTGCCTGGCCTCGCTCCGCCGCCAGACCTTCCAGGACTTCGAGATCATCACTCCCGACAACGGCTCCACCGATGGCTCGCTGGAATTGCTGGCGCGCGACTACCCCGAGGTGCGGGTGCTGAAGTTCGACCACAATCGCGGCTTCTGCCTCTCGATGAACGATGGAATGCGCGCGGCGCGCGGCGAGTTCGTCTTTGCGCTCAACAACGATACCGAGCTCGACCCGCGCTGCCTGGAGGAGGTAGTGGCGGCCATGCGCGCCGACCCGCGGCGCGGCATCTGCGCCACCAAGATGATCTACCACGACGACCCCAGCCTCATCAACTCCGCGGGGCTGGCCTGCGCGCCGGACGGCGTGGTGGTGGACATCGGCCGCCGCGACCCCGACGGCGAATGGTTTGATCGCCCGCGCGAAGTGCTCGGGGCCTGCGCCGGGGCCTGTCTCTACCGCCGCGCCATGCTGGACGAAGTGGGTCTCTTCGATCCCGATTACTTCATCAGCTATGAGGACATTGACATCGCCTGGCGGGCCCAGCTCACCGGCTGGCGGGCCTGGTACGTGCCCACCGCGGTGGTAAAGCACATGGAGGGCGTGACGCGGCAGATTCGCAGCCGCCGCGGTATCTTTCTCGCCGCGCGCAACATCACATTCGTTTGGACCAAGGACTGGCCGCTGCTGTTCCTGCTGCGCCACCTGCCCGCGGTCTGGCGAGGCTGGAGCCGCCGCGCTCGCTGGCTCATCACCGCCGGCTACGGTACGTCGCTCCCCGTGATGGTGCTCAGCACGCTGGCGCTGACGCCCCGCATGTTGGCCCGCCGCTGGCGGATTCAGCGCCGGCGCGTAGTTGGGCTGGATCGCCTGGAGGAGTTGCTGGCCGTGGGCGCGCGGCAGACGGCCCAGCCGCCTGAGGACTAGGAGATGCAGTCCAGTATTCTCGTCATCGGTCTCGTTCCGCTCCCAGACTTCACGCGGTTCCTCAGCGAGTTGCGCGCGCGCTATCCGGAGGCCGCGGTCACCGCGCTGGTGGGCAATCCCGAGTTGCGGATCGAGAACGCGGGGGTGGAGGAGTACCTGCTCTGGGGCGACCTGCCTCCCCGCGCGCTCGCGGCCGAGCTGCGCCGCCGCCGCTTCTCGCTGTTCATCGTCGCCTTCAATCGCGAGTACTACTTCTCTCTGACCTACTGGAAGGTGCTCCTGCTCACGGCCGTCTCCCGCGCTCGGGGCGTGCTCTTCTGCGAGCAGGCGAAGCTGCCGACGCGAGTCGCGCCCCTCTCGCACCTCGGCGGCGCGCCCTTCAAGGTGGCCTGGGCCTGGGTCTCGCTCATCTGTTTCCATCTCGCGCGCCTGGTCACTATCGGCTTTATCCACCTGAGCATCGCGCTCCTGGGGTCGCTGCTGATTCTCGTCCTCCTCGGGATCGCGGTGGTGGATGCGGGCGTGGCGCTGGCGCGCCTGTTCAGCCGCCCTCGCAGGAACCAAGCTGAGGCGCGGTGAAGTAGAACCGTCGGGTCTGACTACTACTGACACGGAGAGTGTGATGCGGATTCTCGTAACTGGAGTCGCCGGATTCATCGGCAGCCACGTCGCCGAGGGCCTGGCCTTGAGCGGGCACGAAGTGATCGGCGTTGACGATCTCAGCGGGGGCTTCTGGCGCAACCTCCACCCCGAGGTGAAGTTCCACCAGGTTGACCTGCGGGACGC
>CAZUGW010000107.1:0-3047 GCA_964620055.1 uncultured bacterium | reverse complement strand
AGATCTGGTACTGGGCGCCCGTGGCCACCATCCCCGCCGCCACCGAGCAGGTGATCTGCGGCCATCAGCCAGAGGTGCTGTGCCACCTGGCCGCGAACGCGCGGGAGGGAGCCTCCCAATTCCAGCCGCGGGACGTGTGCAGCCGCAACCTGACGGCCTACATCAACACGCTCGTGCCCTGTGTCAGTCACGGGGTGAAGAAGGTCGTGCTGTACAGCTCCATGGCGGTGTACGGGGAACAGCCTACCCCCTTCAACGAGGAGCAGCCGCGGCAGCCGGTGGACATCTATGGCGTGAACAAGACGGCGATGGAGGAGATCACGGAGATCCTGGCCGAAGTGCACGGGTTCGGCTACACCATCATCCGGCCTCACAACGTCTTCGGAGAGCGCCAGAGCCTGCGCGATCCCTTCCGCAACGTCGTGGGCATTTTCATGAACCGGATCATGCGCGGTGAGCCGCTCTATGTCTATGGGGACGGCGAGCAGCAGCGGGCCTACAGCTACATCGCCGATTCCCTCCCCGCGTTCCTGCGCGCCTCCGCTCTCGACCCCGCCCTGAATCAGCAGATCATCAACGTCGGCGGGAAGGAAGCCATCACGGTGAACGAGTTGGTGGAGCTCGTCGCCGCACAGTTCGACGCGAAGCCGGAGGTGAAGCACCTCCCGGATCGGCCGCGCGAGGTGAAGTACGCTTTCTCCACCTGGGAGAAGTCGGCCGAACTGCTCGGCTACGACGAGACCTTCGGGATGCGCGAGGGAATCCGCAAGATGGCCGAATGGGCGAAAACCCTCGGCCCGCAGCCCTGGACCGAGGAGACGCTCGAGCTTCCGAGCGAGAAAGCGCCTTCGATCTGGATGGAGAAACGATAGGGGGACGAAGAGGCGAAAGGCGAGGAGGCGAAGAGGCGTACGGCAGTGGTTCCGCTTCTCCCTGGCTACCATCGGACCCACCGGTAGCGGACTCGCCGGAAAGCTGCTACCATCAAAGCGTTGTGAGCTCCCCGCGCGCGAGTTTGATCGTCTCCACCTGGAACGGGCGCCACCTCCTCGAGACGTGCCTGCCCCGCCTCCTGCGCGCCGTCGCGCAGGCTGGCGGCGAGCATGAGATCATTGTCGTTGACGACGCCAGCCACGACGACACCGTGGAGTTCGTCCGGCGCGAGTTCCCGCAGGTCAAGCTGCTCGCGCTGGAGCGCAACCTCCGTTTCGCGGGAGCGAACAACGCCGCCGCCGCCATCGCCACCGGCGACGTGCTTCTCTTCCTGAACAACGACATGCTCGTCGAGCCGGACTTCCTCCCTCCCCTGCTCCAGCCCTTCACCGACCCCGACGTTTTCGCCGTCACCGCTTACCTGCAGATGGAGCCGCGTTGGACCGGGCAGGGCCTGATTCGCGAGACGGGCCTGGTGCGCGGGAGATTCGAGGGCGGCACGTTCGTGCTGCAGCACAACGACCCGGAGTCGGAGGAGGCGGTCCCCGTGATCTACGCCGGCGGCGGGTCGAGCGCGTGGCGACGGGATCGCTTCCTGGAGTTGGGCGGCTTCGATCAGCTCTTCTACCCGTTCTACTTCGAGGACTTGGACGTCTCATACCGCGGGCAGAAGCATGGCTGGAAGCTGCTCTTCGCGCCCCGCAGCCGCATGGAGCATAAGCACCAGCAGACCAACAGCCCCGCCAATTTCCCGCCCGGTTACGTCGAGTTGATGTTCGCCAAGAACAACCTGCTGTTCATGTGGAAAGTGCTCACCGACCGCGCCCTCCTCCGCGCGCATTTCGTCTCCCTGTGGCGGCTGCTAATGCACCGCCGCTCCCACCCGCGCCTCGCCCGCGCGTTCCTCACGGCCGCCAAGCAACTCCCCCAACTCCTCGCCCACCGTCATCGCGCGCGGGGCGGGGCGGTGCTCACGGATCGCGAGGTTTTCGCGCGGGCCGCACCGCCTTCGGGTGCGGGCAGTTCGGTGGGTGCCATAGGGCGAGTCAGCGACTCGCCCCTACCGCCAGGCCGCGGCTTCGCCGGACTGCTTGCCGATCTTCTTGCGAAGGCCTTCTTACGGAGGCGCGCGGCGCACGCCTGGGGCCTGGACGCCGCGGAGCCGCCCCACAAGGCCCTGGTCATCCGCGCCGGGTCGCTGGGACTGGCGAGGGAAGTGGTGCACCAGATCAGAGCGCGATTCCCCGCGACCCAGCTCGCAGTGCTCGCGCCGCGCGCGCTTGCCGAGGAGACGATGCGCGCGGTGAGCGCGCCGCTGCTCGAGGCCCCCGGCTCCGGCGCGATGGGCTATCGCGTGACAGGCGAGTTGATACGCGACCTTCGCGTAAGGCATTTCGATAGCGTATTCGTCGCGGGGGAGGGGAACCGGCGCGCCGAACTGATGGCCGTGCTGGCCGGCGGCGGCCGCCGCGTCGAGGTGCGAGACGACGGCGCGGCGCATGTGTTCGCGGTGGCCCTCTACAAGCCGATAGTCATGCTGCTCGGCGCGCTGCTCTGGGCGTTGGAATCGGTCGCGCTGACCGCGCTGGTGGGAATCGTCTGGGGCAGCATTGCGGTCGAGGGGTTGGTGTGGCGAGTACAGCGAGCAATGGGGAAGCGATGAGCCGGGCGGCGGTATTCTTGGATCGAGACGGAACTGTCATCCGCGAGGTAGACTACCTCCGCGCGGTGGATCAGCTACGCCTCCTCCCCGGCGCGGCCAAGGCGATCCGGTTTCTCCACGAGGGCGGCCTCGCCGTGGTGATCTTCACCAATCAGTCCGGCATCGCGCGGGGGCTGCTGACCGAGCAGGACCTGGCGGCGATACACCAGGAAATGACCCGCCGATTGGCGCGGCGGGGGGCGAAGGTGGACGCCATCTATTATTGTCCGCATCACCCCGAGGCGACGGTCGCGCAATACCGGAGGGACTGCGATTGCCGCAAGCCGGCGGCCGGCCTGTTGCGGCGCGCGGCGCGCGAGCTCGACCTCGACCTGGCGCGATCCTACGTGATCGGCGATCGCGCGCGCGACTTGGAACCCGGCCGGGGAGCGAGGTGCGCGACGGCCCTGGT
>CAZUGW010000106.1:5985-9642 GCA_964620055.1 uncultured bacterium | reverse complement strand
ACCTCCAAGGGCGATCAGGTGACGATCTCCCGCGACGGGAGGCAGCATACCCGGAAGCTCGGGGCCGGAGAGGACCCGCTGCACGCGCTGGCGGCCCTGCTCTCCGAGTACCAATTCGTGCCGGTGGAGGGCCTGCCGCGGTTCTGTGGCGGCGCGGTCGGGTTCATGGGCTATGACGTGGTGCGCTTCTTCGAGCGGCTGCCGGGCCAGCCGACGGATGATCTGGGGCTGCCCGACTGCGTGTTCACGCTCACCGACACCTGCGTGATCTTCGACCATGCCTATCACCGTGGCAAGGTGCTCTCGAACGCCATCGTCAACGGCGACCCCGACCGGGCCTATGACACCGCGATTCGCAAGATCGAGGCCCTGTGTGCGCAGCTCAATGCGCCCGGCCCCGGCGTACTCGCCCCCAGGCCCCAGCCGAAGGAGACACAGCTCGCGCCCAACCTGAGCCGGGAGGATTACGAGGCCATCGTGCTCCGCGCCAAGGAGTACATCGCGGCCGGCGACATCATCCAGGTGGTGCTCTCCCAGCGACTCTCCCGCCCCGTCGCCGCGAACGCCTTCGACATCTACCGCGCGTTGCGCTCCCTCAACCCCTCGCCCTACATGTACTATCTCACTTACGGAGACCTGCGGATCGTGGGCAGTTCCCCGGAGCGCCTGGTCTCGGTGCACGATGGCGAGGTGATCACCCGCCCCATCGCCGGCTCCCGGCCCCGCGGCAAGACCCCGGAGGAGGACCGCGCGCTGGCCGAGGAACTGCTCGCCGACGAGAAAGAGCGGGCCGAGCACGTGATGCTGCTCGATCTCGGCCGCAACGACCTGGGTCGGGTGTGCGAGTACGGGACGGTGCGCGTGGACCAGCAGATGGTGATCGAGAAGTACTCCCACGTGCAGCATATCGTCTCGAACGTGGTCGGCCGCCTGCGACCGGACCGCGATCAGTACGACGTGCTGCGGGCCTGTTTCCCCGCGGGAACGCTCTCCGGCGCGCCCAAGGTGCGGGCGATGGAGATCATTGACGAACTGGAGCCGACCCGCCGCGGTCCGTATGGCGGCGTGATCGGCTACTTCAGCTTCTCCGGGAACATGGACACGGCCATCACGATCCGTACCATCGTCTGCGCCAACGGCACGGCCCACTTGCAGGTCGGGGCCGGGATCGTCGCCGACTCCATCCCCTCCCGGGAGTACGAGGAGTGCGTGACGCTGAAGGGCGGCGCGCTGCTGCGGGCCATCGAGATGGCGGAGAGAGGGCTGGAGTAACATGCGCCGCGCGCGCCCAGTGATCCTAACTGGCGACCGTCCCACCGGGCCGCTCCACCTGGGGCACTACACCGGCGCGCTGGTCCATCGCGTGCGGCTCCAGCACGAGTATGAGACGTATGTCCTGATCGCCGACCTCCAGGCCCTCACGGACAACGCCGAGCGGCCGGAGTTGGTTTCGCAGTCCGTCTGGGAGGTGCTGCTCGACAATCTCTCCGTGGGCGTGGACCCGAAGGTGTCAACCTATGTGCTGCAGTCCGGCGTCCCTGAACTTGCGGAGTTGACGCAGATCTATCTCAACCTCGTCACCCTCGCCCGGCTCCAACGCAATCCGACCGTGAAGGAGGAGATGCGGGCCAAGGGGTTCGGGAGCGAAGTGCCGGCCGGGTTCCTGGCCTACCCGGTCAGCCAGGCCGCGGACGTTACTGGCTTCGGGGCGAACTTGGTGCCGGTGGGGGAGGACCAGATTCCGGTGATCGAGCAGACGCGGGAGATCGTGCGGCGCTTCAACCGGCTGTACGGCGAGACGCTGGTGCTGCCGGAGGCGATGACCTCCGCCGTCGGGGCGCGGCTGCCGGGGACGGACGGACAGGCGAAGATGAGCGCGTCGCTGGGCAACGCCATCAACCTCAGCGACTCGCCGGAGGCGGTGAAGCAGAAGGTGATGGCCATGTACACCGACCCCACCCGCCTGCGCGCCACCGACCCCGGCCACGTGGAGGGCAACCCGGTGTTTGACTATCTCGACGCGTTCGATCCCGACAAGGCGCGGGTGGAGGAGTTGAAAGCGCGCTACCGCCGCGGCGGGATTGGGGATGTGGCGGTGAAGCGCCACCTGGCCGAAGTGCTGGAGGCGTTTCTCACACCGATCCGCACGCGGCGTCGGGAGTGGGAGAGCCGGCCGGACGAACTACGCGCCCTCCTCGCCGCGGGAACGAAGCGCGGCCGGAGAGTGGTCGCGCGGACATTGGACAGGGTCATCGCTGCGATTGGCCTGACCCGCTTGTCTGTCATTCGCGAGCGCGCCGAAGCCCTGAGCGAAGCGAAGGGGAGGAATCAATCCGGACACACTGCCGTCCGCCCGCCTTCGGCGGGACGGACACCGCCTAAGGAGGCCCGCCATGCTACTCATGATTGACAACTACGACTCATTCACCTACAACCTCGTTCAGTACCTCGGCGAGATGGGCCAGGAGATCGCGGTCCATCGCAATGACCAGATCACCCTGGAGGAGATCGAGGCCTTGGCGCCGGAACGGATCGTGATCTCGCCCGGCCCGCGCAGCCCGGAAGAGGCGGGACTCTCGAACGCGGTGATCCTGCGCTTCGCCGGCCGCATCCCGGTGCTGGGCGTGTGCCTGGGTCACCAGTGCATCGGCCACGTCTTCGGCGGCGAGGTGGTGCGCGCCCCGCGCCTCATGCACGGCAAGACCTCCCTGATCCAGCACGACGGGAAGACCATTTTCGCGGGTCTTCCCAATCCGTTCGAGGCGACGCGGTACCACTCCCTGATCGTCCGCAAGGAGACCCTTCCGAGCTGCCTGGAGATCACTGCCGAGACCGACCAGGGCGAGATCATGGGCCTGCGGCATAAGGAGTTTCAGGTCGAGGGCGTGCAGTTCCACCCGGAGTCCATCCTGACCCAGGCGGGGAAGGATTTGCTGAGGAATTTCCTTGCCCTGTAGGGCGGGCGTGCCTACGCCCGCCAGAAGTCAAACGACACGCGGGATGTAGGGCGGGCGTGCCTACGCCCGCCAAAGGGAATGACGATATGCCCATGAGAGGACGAAAACATCTGCGACGTCTTGCAAACGTCTTCCTCCCATCGCCCATCTACTACATCACCGGCTGCGTTGGCAATCGTGCGCCAGTGCTTGCGAACCCGCGGCCTGCGGAGATCCTGGTACAGACCTGGTGTGAGGCCCCTGTCATCCACGGCTGGCTGATTGGGCGCTACCAGATCATGCCTGACCACATACACTTCTTCACCGCGGCAGGAGGGCGCGAGGGCAAAGACCTGAGTCGGTTCATGGGAGACTGGAAACGATGGACCAAAAGGCAACTGCGAGCGAGCGGGCTACGTGGCTTCGACTGGCAGGATGAGTTCTTCGATCATGTCTTGCGAAGTAGCGACTCGTATTCCGCGAAGTGGGAATACGTGAGGATGAACCCGGTGAGGGCGGGGTTGGTCGCCACTCCTGACGAATGGCCTTATCAGGGAGAGATCGAGGAACTGCGGTGGTAGCTGTAGGGCGGGCGTGCCTACGCCCGCCACATTGAGGCAGACTGGAATGTGCTGGCGGGCGTTCCTACGCCCGCCCTACAGCACATGTCTGTTTATCTGGCAGTGGTACGCACGCTGACAAGGCAGGGTAACGGATACGA
>CAZUGW010000106.1:0-5975 GCA_964620055.1 uncultured bacterium | reverse complement strand
CCTACAGGAGAGACGCGCATGATCGCCGACGCGATTCGCACGCTGGTGGAGAGGAAGGACCTGACGGCGGAGGAGGCGCACGCCGCCATGACCGAGATCATGTCCGGCGAGGCCAGTCCGGTCCAGATCGCGGCCTTCCTGGTGGCGCTCCGCATGAAGGGCGAGACCATCACGGAGGTGACGGAGTTCGCGCGGGTGATGCGCGAGCACGTCGTTCCCGTGCGGCCCACGCGGCGGCCGCTGGTGGATACGTGCGGCACCGGTGGGGATGGGCTGAACACGTTCAACATCTCCACCACCGCGGCCTTCGTGGCGGCCGGCGCGGGCGCGGCGGTGGCCAAGCATGGCAACCGCTCGGCGAGCAGCAAGTGCGGGAGCGCGGATGTGCTGGAGGCCCTGGGGATCAAGGTGCAGCAGACTCCGGAGGAGGTGGCGCGGTATGTGGACGAGGTCGGGATCGGGTTCATGTTCGCCCAGGCCTATCACCCCGCGATGAAACACGCTGGGCCGGTGCGCCGCGAGTTGGCGATACGCACTGTGTTCAACGCGCTGGGCCCGCTCACGAATCCGGCCGGCGCCGACGCGCAGGTGATCGGTGTCTATTCGCCGGCGTTGACGGAGATGCATGCCGCGGTGCTGAGGAATCTGGGAAGCAAGCGGGCCTTCGTGGTGCATGGCCAGGACGGGATGGACGAGATCTCCACGCTCGGCGCGACGCGCATCACCGAGCTGAGGGACGGTAAGACCCGCAGCTATGACCTCACTCCCGAGGAGGTGGGACTGCCCCGCGCGCGCCCGGAGGAACTCGCGGGCGGCACGCCGGAGCAAAACGCGGAACTGCTGGTGGACCTCCTGGTGGGCAAGGAGGGCGCGGCGCGCGACATCGTCTTGCTTAACGCCGCGGCCGCCATCGCCGCCGCGGGCCTGGCGGAGACGCTTGCCGACGGAATCGCGTTGGCACGGGAGGCCGTGGACAGCGGCCGCGCCCTCGCGAAGCTGCGGCAACTCCAGGAGATCGCCTCGTGATCCTCGACGACATCGTCTCCCGGAAACGACACGATCTCACCGATCTGCGCTCTCGGTTTGCGGAGTGGCAAGCTCCCGACGCCCTCCCCGCGCGCCGCGACTTCGCGGCCGCGCTGCGGCGACCCGGCATTTCCCTCATCGCCGAATTCAAGCGCCGCTCGCCCTCCAAAGGCGCTATCAACGCAGACGCCGATCCGCGCGCGGTGGCGCAGATGTACGCAGAGGCGGGCGCGTCGGCGATGTCGGTGCTGACCGACGCGCCATTCTTCGGGGGAAGTCTTCCCGATCTGGTTGCGGCCAGGGGAATGTGCCACTTGCCCATGTTGCGAAAGGACTTCATAATAGACCCGGTCCAGATCGCCGAGTCGGCGGGACCGGACGGGCCGGACTGCGTGCTGTTGATCGCGGCCGTGTTGGAGGTGGAGGAGTTGCGCGCGTTGCGCGAGCTGGCCGCGGCCTGCGGGCAGGCGGCCCTGGTCGAGGTGCATGACGAGGACGATCTGGAGAAAGCCCTGGCGAGCGGCGCGGAAATCCTCGGGATCAACAACCGCGATCTCCGCACGTTCGCGGTGTCGCTGGAGACGACGTTGCGGCTGAGGCCGCGCGTGCCGGAGGGAGTGCCGGTAGTGGCGGAGAGCGGGATTCATACCCGCGACGACGTGCGGCGACTGGAGGAGGCGGGCGTGGACGCGATGCTGGTCGGGGAGGCGTTGATGAAAGCGCCCGATCCGGGGGCGAAGGTCAGAGAGCTTCTGGGGATGGCATGACGCGGATCAAGGTCTGTGGGATCACCAACCTCAAAGATGCGGAGGCCGCCGCCCAGAGCGGGGCCGATGCGCTCGGCTTCAATTTCGCGAAAAGCCCGCGGCGCATTGACCCGGAGCCGGCGCGGGAGATCATCGCCGCGCTCGGCCCTTACGTCACCGGCGTCGGCGTGTTCGTGAACACTCCCCCCGATGAAGTGCGAGAGGTGCTGGAATTCACCGGCTGCACCGTGGCCCAGCTTCACGGGGACGAGGAGGCGAACTACCTCGACTTCCTCGCGCCCTATGCAGTGGTGAAGGCCTTTCGCGTCGGTGAGGATTTCAGCGAGGCTATTCTCACCCCTTATCGCAAGGCGCGGGCGGTCCTGCTCGATACCTATGTCGAGGGGCTGTTTGGCGGCACGGGGCAGCGGTTCGAGACCCGCCTCGCCGCCGGCCTTACCGCGCGCGGCTGGCGAGTAATCATCGCGGGCGGATTGACGCCGGAGAACGTGGCGGAGGTGGTGCAAGCCGTGCGGCCGTACGGCGTAGATGTGAGCAGCGGCGTGGAATCCGCTCCTGGGCGGAAGGACCACGCGAAGATACGGGAGTTCGTGGCCGCGGTGCGCGCGGCCGACGAGGGGTAGCCATGCAGAGCGACCGAGTTGAGCACGAGAACGGGCTGGGGCACTTTGGCCATTTCGGCGGCATCTATGTCCCCGAGACGCTGATGGGGACGCTGTTGGAGGTGGCCGCGGCCTATGAAGAGGCGCGCCAGGACCCGGCCTACCAGCGCGAGATGGACCACTACTTGCAGCACTACGTCGGCCGGCCCACCTCGCTCTACCACTGCGCCCGCCTCACCGCGCGTTGCGGCGGGGCGCGGATCTACTTGAAGCGCGAGGACCTCGCCCATACCGGATCGCACAAACTCAACAACGCGCTGGGCCAGGCCCTGCTGGCGCGGCGCATGAAGCGCGGCAAGCTGCTGGCCGAGACCGGCGCGGGTCAGCACGGCGTGGCCACCGCCACCGTCGCGGCCCTGTTCGGGATGGGGTGCGACATCTACATGGGCGAGGAGGATGTGCGGCGCCAGGCCCTCAACGTCTATCGCATGAAGTTGCTCGGCGCGACGGTGATCCCCGTGACCTCCGGGAGCCGCACGTTGAAAGACGCTATCAACGAGGCCTTCCGCGTCTGGATGGCCACCGCGGAGACGGCCTATTACCTCTTCGGCACCGCGGCCGGGCCGCATCCCTACCCGACTATGGTGCGCGATTTCCAGTCCGTGATCGGCCGCGAAGCGCGGGCGCAGATGCTGGAGGCGGAGGGCCGGCCGCCCGACTACGTGATCGCCTGCGTGGGCGGGGGGAGCAACGCCATCGGCGCGTTCCGCGCCTTCCTGGAGGACGAGGTGATGCTGGTCGGCGTGGAGGCGGCGGGCCGCGGGCTGGAGACGGGCGAGCACGCGGCCTCCCTCACCGCGGGGAGCGTGGGCGTGCTGCACGGGGCGAAGAGCAAGTTGCTGCAGACCCCGGAGGGACAGATCAGAGCCACCCACTCCGTCTCCGCCGGCCTCGACTACCCCGGCGTCGGACCCGAGCATGCGTATCTTCAACACACAGGCAGGGCCGAGTATGTCGCGGTAACAGACGAAAGCGCGCTGGACGCGTTTGCCGCGCTGTGCCGATATGAGGGTATCATGCCAGCACTGGAGAGCGCGCACGCCGTGGCCTATGCCATGGAACTGGCGGCCCTCTTGCCGAAAGAGAAGGTAGTGCTCGTCAACCTCTCGGGGCGGGGAGACAAGGATGTGATGGAGGTACAGCGGTTGCGGGCGGAGAGTGAAGCATGAGCCGGATCGAGCAGAGATTCGCGGAACTCGGGCGAGCTGGGGACGGGGGGCTGGTGGCCTACGCGGTGGCCGGCCATCCGACCCTTGAGGGTTGCGCCGCATCGCTCGACGCCATCGCCGCCGCGGGCGCGGATGTGATCGAGATCGGGATTCCCTTCTCCGATCCCCTGGCCGACGGGCCGGTGATCCAGGCGGCCTCGCAGCGGGCCTTGCAGAACGAGATGACGCCGACCGGCGTGATCGAGTTGGTGGCGGCCTTCCGCCGCACGCACCAGACGCCGGTGGTGTTGATGACGTGCTATAACCCCATCTACCAGTACGGGGTGGCGCGCTTCGCCGAGGACTGCGCCACCGTCGGCGTGGACGGCGCCATCGTCACCGACCTGCCGCCGGAAGAGGCGCAGGAGTGGGTGGAGGCGGCGCGGGCAAACGCGATAGATACCGTTTTCCTGCTCGCCCCTACCAGCTCTCCCGCGCGCATGAAAGCGGTTGCGGACCTCGCCACAGGTTTTGTATACTGCATCTCGCGGTTGGGAGTTACGGGCGCGCGCCGCGAGATTCCGGCGGACTTGAGTGATCTCGTGAGCCGGATCAGAGCGCAGACTCCCAGGCCGATCGCGGTGGGCTTCGGCCTCTCCCGCCCGGAACACGTCGCTCAGGTGTGCGGGATAGCGGACGGCGCGGTGATCGGGAGCGCGCTGGTCGCGCTGATGGAGCAGGCCGAAGGCGCCGCGTTGCCGCAGACTGTCGGGCGTTTTGTGGAAGAGTTGAAAGCAGCGACGCGAGGGATCAGGAAGAGCGGCGAGTAGCGGACGAGCAGCAAGTCGAACACCATAGCACTACGCAAGGGGAAGTTCATGTTTTCCAGAATTGCCCTGGCGAAAATGGTAGATCACTCGCTTCTTCGGCAAGAGGCGACTGAAGAAGACGTGATCCGGTGCTGCGAGGAAGCGAAAGAGTACCACTTCGCTTGTCTGATGGTCCTGCCGTACTGGTGTGCGGTAGCGGAGAAGCGCCTCCGCGACTCCGACATCAAAGTGGGCACGGTGATCGCCTATCCCCTGGGCGTGACCTCCACCAAGGCGAAGGTGTGCGAGGCCAAGCACGCCCTGGGGCACGGGGCGATGGAGTTGGATTTCGTCGTCAACCTCGGCGCGCTCAAGTCCGGCCACTATGACGCGGTCCAACGCGACATCGAGGAAGTGGTGACGGTGGCGAAGCTCTCCGGCCTCACTCACGACGGCGAGGACGTGATGGTGAAGGTGATCGTCGAGGTCGGTCTCACCACGCGAGAGGAGCAGACCCGCGTCTGCAAGATCGCCAAGTCCGTCCGCGCCGACTTCATCAAGACCTGCACCGGGATGGGGCCGCGCGGGGTGACCACCCAGGACGTAAAGCATATCCGCCAGGTGGTGGGGCGAGAAGTCGGGGTGAAGGCCGCGGGAGGGATTCGCACCCTCGACCAGGCCGTCGCGCTCATCAACGCCGGAGCCAATCGCATCGGCACCAGCACCGGCGTCGCCATCGTCGAAGCGTACGATAGGACGCAGGGAGCGCTGGTCGAGGAAGAAGTGGCGTAGCGGCCGTGGCAGAGGGCGCGGCCGAGGCCGGGGGAACGTCGCGCCGCCGCCTTTATCGCGTCTCCGCCGTGGTGCTTCGCCAGCGCGACCTCGGCGAGGCCGACCGTATCGTCGTGCTCTACACCCATGACCGCGGCAAGCTCTCCGCCGTCGCCAAGGGGGTGAAGCGACCCCGCAGCAAGATGGCCGGCGGCCTCCAGCTTTTCACCCACGCCGAGATCCTCCTCGCGGCCGGACGCACCCTCGATGTCATCACCCAGGTCCGTCCCGCGGACGCGTTCTACCAACTCCGCACCGACATGATCCGCTTCGCCCACGCCAGCTACGCGGTCGAGCTGCTCGACGTGCTCACCGAGGAGCACGCCCCCGACCCGGAGCTGTTCGAGTTGCTGGTCGCGGTGCTGCACGCACTGAACACCGCGGGCGACCCGGCGACGCTGCTGCGTGGCTTTGAGTTGAAACTCCTGACGCGGCTGGGCTATGGTCCGGAATTGGAGACATGCGTCTCCTGCGGGACGGAGGTGGAGGGGGGTAGCATAGGATTTGCTACGGCCGAGGGCGGAGTGGTATGCGCGCGCTGCCTCGGCGCGCTGGGCCTCGGAACGATCAGCGCGAACGCGCTCCGCGCGATGCGCGATCTGGTCCGGATGTCACCGGAGGAACTGGCGCGGCGCAAGCTCTCGCGGGCCGCGCGGGAGGAGGTGGCGCGGATCATGCGCACCTTCGTGGACTACCAACTCCCGTGGCGATTGCGCAGCGCGGAGTTCCTGA
>CAZUGW010000105.1:4835-9654 GCA_964620055.1 uncultured bacterium | reverse complement strand
AAGACGTTGACGCGGAAGCGGGCCAGGTCCGGGATGTCGTAGCCCATGTCGAGCTCCCACTGCTGCTCGAAGGCGTCCCGCTCCTCCTGGGAGAGAACGGTGTAGGAGAGCCGGCGCGCTTCGTCCGACGTCAGCGGCGGCAGGTCGGTGGGGAAGAGCTCGCCGTAGATGCGGAACAGAGGCGGGCTCTCGGCCTTGACGTGAATGTCGGAGGCGTCGCGCGCCACCGCGGTGCGGAGTAGGTCATCAATCTGGAGTTGGTTGGCCATGGCTCACCTTCCTCCCTCACACCTCGCCAGGGGCGGCGTTCATCAACTCCTCGGCCTTGCGGCCGCCGCTGGCACGGGCCGTGAACTCCGAGGGGTTCGACGTCTTTGAGAGCCCCATCTCGAAGCTGATCACCCCCGCGCGGAAGAGTTCGAGGAGATGGTTGTCCAGGGTCCGCATCCCCAGGTCCGCGCCGGTCTGAATGGAGCCGGGGATCTGGTGGGTCTTGCGCTCCCGGATCATGTTGCGGATGGCGGCGGTGGCGATCATGATCTCGAAGGCGGCGACGCGGCCGACGCGATCCAGGCGCGGCATCAGGGTCATGGAGATCACCGCCTGCAGGGTCACGGCGAGCTGCATGCGAATCTGCTCCTGCCGCTCCGGCTCGAACACGTCCACGATGCGGTCAATGGTCTGGGCCGCGTCGGTGGTGTGGACGGTGGAGAAGACCAGGTGGCCCGTCTCGGCCGCGGTGATGGCGAGTTGCATGGTCTCGTTGTCCCGCATCTCGCCCACCAGGATCACGTCCGGGTTCTGGCGCATCACGTGCCGCAGCGCCTCCGCGAAGCTGTGGGTGTCCATCTCCACCTCGCGCTGGTTCACGGCCGCGGTCTTGTCCGTGTGCATGAACTCGATCGGGTCCTCGATGGTGATGATGTGGACGGGCCTGTTCTCGTTGATGTGGTTGATCATCGCCGCCAGGGAGGTGGACTTGCCCGATCCGGTGGGACCCGTCACCAGCACCAGGCCGCGCGGCAGCAGCGAGATCTCCTTGAGCACCGGCGGCAAGTTCAGTTCGTCAATGCTCTTCACCCGGATCGGAATCAGCCGCATCACCGAGCCGATGCTGTTCTGCTCCCGGAAGACGTTGACCCGGAACCGCGCCAGGTCTTTGATGCCGTAGGCCAGGTCGCACTCCAGGTCGCGCTCGAACCGGGTGATCCGCTCCGGGCCCATGATCGCATACAGCATCGCCTGGAGTTGTTCGGCCGTGATCGGGGGGAAGGTGGTGCGATGAAGGTCGCCATGGACGCGGAAGACAGGGGTTTCCCGGGCGCGAAGGTGCAGGTCCGAACCCTCGTGTTTGACCAGCAGCTTCAACAGCTCATCTAACGGAACAGGATAGCGCTCCACCTTATCTCCTCTCCTCCGGAGCGGCCGACTGCGTCGGCCACTGTGGTGGATACTTCCCGCCTGCTGGAACGCGGCCGGGCAGGGAACCGGTGGGGTGCAAGCCCCGGCCGCACATTAGGACTGTTACCACAACTCCCGTCCGCCTCCTCTGTCAGGGAAAGGCAAAAGGCAAAAGGAAGAAGGCAAAAACCAGAGCGAGAAGACGCCAAGATTACTTCTGCTTACTCTTGCCGTCTCCAAACTCAATTGCTTTGCGAGAGACGGAAAACTAGGTCGTCCCTCGGCGCAGCATCTGGCGCAACTCGGTGGAGTTCCCGGCGTAAGTCAGGGCGTCTTCCTCGCTGATCACGCCGGCCCGCCAGTACTTCATCAGCGACTGGTTCATGGTCTGCATGCCCCAGTAGCCGCCTTCGTTCATGGCGGAGTAGATCTGCGAGGAGCGACCCTCCTCGATCAGCTTGGCGATGGTGGGGGTGTTGATCATCACCTCCACCGAGACGACTCGCCCCGTTCCGTCGGCCCGCGGCACCAGCTTCTGGGAGACGATGCCAATCAAGCTTCCACCGAGGCGTAGGCAGATCTGCTGCTTCTCGTGGGGCGGGAAGATGCTCACGATGCGTTCCACCGTGTCCGCCGCGCTAGTGGTGTGAACGGTCGAGAACACTAGGTGGCCCGTTTCCGCCGCGGCGAGCGCGACGCGCATGGTCTCCGCGTCGCGCATCTCGCCGATGAGGATCACGTCCGGGCTCTCGCGCACCACAAACTTCATGGCGTCGTAGAACGACTCGGTGTCAATGCCGACCTCGCGCTGGCTCACGACGGAGCGTTTGTCCGGGTGGATGAACTCGATGGGGTCCTCGATGGTGACGATGTTGGAGGACTTGTTGCGGTTAATCAGGTCAATCATCGCGGCCAGAGTGGTGGACTTGCCGCAGCCCGTGGGTCCGGTGACCAGCACCAGGCCCTGCTTGGGTTTCACCATCTCCTCCAGCGTCTTTGGGAGCCCCAGGCCGTCAATGGACTCGATCTGCAGGGGAACGATGCGGAGCACCATCGCGTGCCCGCCGCGCTGCCGGTAGATGTTGCAGCGGAAGCGCGCCACCTCCTCCAGGGTGAAGGCCAGATCGAGCTCGTGGTACTGCTTGAAGGCCTCGATCTGCTCCTCGGTCATGATGGAGTGGGCCAGGTGCTCGGTATCGTCCGGAGCCAGCACCGGCAGATCGGTGGGGATGATCCTCCCGTGGACGCGTAAGGCCGGCGGACTGCCGGACTTCACGAAGAGGTCCGAGGCCCGGCTTTCCACGGCGAACCGACAGAGCTGCTCGAGTTCCATTGGCTTGCTACCTCTGTGACGCTCAACTTTGGCGACGGAACGACCGCACCAGGATCCAGATCGCGGCCACCGCGGCCGCCAGCGACAGCCCGATCAACGCCATTCGTATTCCCCCCCAGAACGAAGTCGCCTCTCGCGCACGCCCGCGGGAGGCGTCTTCTTGCGTAGCGCTGGTTTCTCCCTCCGCCCCGCTCCCCCTGTCCATTCTTTCCACATCGTACTGGTAGGCCGTACCCTGCCCCACCAGGCGAACCCGATACCCGGCGATCTCACTGTCACTCGGTCCGTGGAAAGCGAAACCCTTTCCCACCAGGAACGCCACCTGCATATGCCGCCAACCCGGCAGCGCGCGGGCGACGGCCAGCGCCGGTAACTCCCCGACCCGACCACTCACCAGCCCGGGCGCGGCAAACGCGACCGAGGTCGCCCGCTCCCTGGAGCCGCGCTGCACCGGCTCCTCTTGAAGAGACAGGTTGCCCGGGATGACGCCGAGCTCACGGGAGAGCTCTTTCACGGCGGAGGCAAGCTGTGAGTGGTTTACCACACGGGCGTAACTGATCGCGACCTGGTCCGGTCCCTCCCCCGTCGCTACCACCAGTACCGTGACGTCGCAATCGGCAGCGGCGGACACGCGGGTCGGCGCGAAAACCAAGCCCGACAGAAGGAGCAGAACGAGCGGAGCGATGCGTCGGAGGCTCAGAGGGGCTGGGAAGCGGTCTGTACTCACCTGTTTCCTCCCCCCTCACCACTCCCGCTGAAAACGAACGTGGTGGAGCTGACGGGATTCGAACCCGTGACCCCTTCCATGCCAAGGAAGTGCGCTCCCACTGCGCTACAGCCCCATGTCACACCGTTCATTATAGTGACGGCGCACCTGAGCGTCAACCCAAGACAGTTTGCTTTCTATCGTCTGCTTACATGGCATCGCTTGACACCGCCTTCCCCGCTGTGCTAAGTTAAGGGGGCCGAAGAAAGGCCCGCCCTTCCGAGTACGGAAGCTGGCGGGCGTTCTCGTTTTCCCCACCGATTCTATTCAGTGGAGGCGGCGTGGCCTCTTGGCGATGAACGCAGCATCAGTTCAGATCAAAGCAGTGATCTTCGACCTCGACGGGGTCATCTATCGGGGACGCACTCCTGTCCCAGGCGGCAGCGCCACCATCGCCGGACTCTGCGCCGGGGGCTGCCAGACCTACTACTTCACCAACAACTCCACCCGCAGCCGGGAGAGCTATGTCGAGTTGCTCGACAGCTTCGGCATCTCATCCGACCCCGACCATATCGTCACCTCCGCCTCCCTCACCGTCGAGTATCTGCGCGACAAGCACGCCGGCCAGTCGCCAACGATCCTGGTCGTGGGCGAGGAGGGGTTGCGGGACGAGTTGACCCGCGCCGGTTTCCGGGTGGTGCGGCGCATGCCGAAGCGCGGCGTAGACGTGGTCGTCGTCGGCATGGACCGCAAGTTCACCTATGCCACGCTGCACCGGGCGCAGCAGGCCCTGCTCGCAGGGGCCGAGTTCATCGCCACCAACCGCGACGCCACCTATCCGGTGGAGGGGAACGTCATCCCCGGCGGCGGGAGCATCGTCGCCGCGGTCGCCGCCGCCGCGGAGCGCGAGCCGATCACCATGGGCAAACCCTCGGAGTGGTCGGGCCGGCTCATCGCTCGCCACGCGGGTGTGTCGCCGGCAGAGACACTTATGGTCGGCGACCGGATCGAGACCGATATCGTGATGGGCCGCCGCGCCGGGCTGTGGACGGTGATGGTGCTGACCGGGATCAGCACCGTGGAGGAGGCGCTCGCCACACCGGACGAGGAGAAACCGCACTGGGTGATCCCCAGCATCGCCGAATTGCCCGCCTTGCTCGCCGACCTCGCGGCCGGGCGCAGGCCTGCCTTTGACTGGGTAGAGGAGGTGGTGAGATGAACGCGCCCCCTGTCGCCCTCACCATCGCCGGCTCGGACTCGGGAGGCGGGGCCGGGATCGAGATGGACCTCAAGGTCTTCGCGGCCCTGGGGGTCTACGGCGCGTGCGCCGTCACCGCCCTCACCGCTATAGCAGGCAGCCTCGCGACGCCCCAAGAGCG
>CAZUGW010000105.1:3614-4825 GCA_964620055.1 uncultured bacterium | reverse complement strand
GCCGTCACCGCCCTCACCGCCCAGAACACCGTGGGAGTGCTCGGCGCCTGGGAGGCGCCAAGCGGATTTGTGGCCGAGCAGCTTACCGCGGTGCTGGACGACCTGCCCGTCGCCGCGGCCAAGACCGGCATGCTCTCCTCCGAGCACGTGGTCAGGGCTGTTGCCACCGTCCTGAAGGCCCGCCCCGTCCCCGCCCTCGTGATTGACCCCGTAGTGGTGGCGAAGGACGGCGCCCATCTTCTCTCCCCGGGCGGCCTCGCCGCGGTGCGGAAGGAACTGTTCCCGCTTGCCACGGTGGTCACGCCTAACCTGCCGGAGGCGGAGGCGCTCACCGGCCTCTCTCTCGGCTCCGAGCAGGAGGTCCTCCGCGCGGCGGAGAAACTGCGGGCAACGGGGTGTGCCTGGGTGCTCATCAAGGGCGGGCACGGACAAGGCGAGGTCGTGACCGATCTGCTCCTCGGCCCGGGCGGGGCGCAGACGCTCTCTTCACCCCGAATCCCCGGCGGCCCCTACCACGGCACCGGCTGCGCGCTCTCCGCTGCCATCACCGCCTACCTCGCGCACGGCCTCTCTGTCCCCGAGGCCGTCCGCACCGCGCGGGAGTTCCTGCAACAACTCATCCGTCATTCCCTCGCGCTGGGCCGGGGCGCGCGCGTCCTGCACCCCCGCTTCCCCTCCCTAGACCCTAAACCCTACACCCTAGACCCTGGAGACCCACATGGCTAAGTTCATCTTCGTCACCGGCGGCGTCGTCTCGTCTGTTGGCAAGGGCATCACCACCGCCTGCCTGGGCCGGCTGCTCAAGGACCGCGGCCTCAAAGTCACCGTCCAGAAAATGGACCCGTATCTGAACGTGGACGCCGGCACCATGAGCCCCTTCCAGCACGGCGAGGTGTTCGTCACCGACGACGGGGCCGAGACCGACCTTGATCTCGGGCACTACGAGCGCTTCGTGGATCTCAGCCTCACTCATCACAGCAACGTCACCACCGGCCAGATCTACTGGACGCTGCTCCGCAAAGAGCGGGCCGGCGAGTACCTGGGGCGCACGGTGCAGGTCATCCCCCATCTCACCGATGAGATCAAGTCGCGGATCTACGGCATCGCGGAGCACGACGCGGCCGACGTGGTGATCTGCGAGATCGGCGGCACCGTCGGCGACATCGAGGGCCAGCCCTTCCTCGAGGCCATCCGCCAGATGCGCCGGGAAT
>CAZUGW010000105.1:0-3566 GCA_964620055.1 uncultured bacterium | reverse complement strand
CACGTGGGCTCCTCCGGCGAGACCAAGACCAAGCCCACCCAGCACAGCGTCCGCGAGCTGCGCAACATCGGCATCCAGCCCGATCTCCTGCTCTGCCGCACCCACACGCCGCTCTCCCAGGATATGCGCGAGAAGCTCAGCCTGTTCTGCGACGTCGCCCCGGAGGCAATCATCGAGGCGCTCGATACCGACATCGTCTATGAACTCCCGCTCACCTTCGAGCAGCAGGGCCTGGGCGATCTGGTCTCCCGCCGCCTCGGGATAGACGGCAAGCCCGACCACAGTGAGTGGGAGAAAGTAGTCGCGCGGCTGCGCAATCCCGCCGCCTCCGTGAAGGTGTGCATGGTGGGCAAGTACATGGCGCTGCAAGACGCCTACCTCAGCGTCACCGAGGCCCTCCGCCACGGCGGGATCGCCAACGACGCCCGCGTCGAGATCACGCGCGTGGATTCCGAGGATATCGAGAAGGAGGGCGCGGCGAAGCTGCTAGCGGGCGCGCACGGCGTGGTCGTCCCCGGGGGCTACGGCGACCGCGGCGTGGAGGGCAAGATCATGGCCATCCGGCACTGCCGCGAGACCAAGCTCCCCTTCCTCGGGCTGTGCCTGGGGATGCAGTGCGCGGTGATCGAGTTCGCGCGCAACGTCTGCGGCTGGACCGACGCCCACACCTCCGAGATCAGCTCCACCACCCAGCATCCCGTGCTCGACCTGATGGTGGGGCAGCGCGACGTCCACGACAAGGGCGCGACGCAACGGCTCGGCAGCTACCCGATGCGTATCATGCCCGGTACCAAGGCCCGCAAGATCTACGGTTCCGCCCGCGCCGACGAGCGCCACCGCCACCGCTACGAAGTCAACAACACCTTCCGCTCCGAACTCGAGGACCGCGGCCTCGTCGTCGCCGGCGTCAACCCCGACCTCGACCTGGTCGAGATGATCGAACTCCCCGACCACCCCTTCTTCGTCGGCAGCCAGTTCCACCCGGAGTTCAAGTCCCGCCCCAACCGCGCGCACCCGTTGTTTAGGGAGTTCGTGAAGGCGGCGTTGAGGCACGAATCATAGGCTGGTTGTCATCCCGAGCGACCCGCCGGAGCGCAGCGAAGGCGGGTTATGCGAGGGATCATGACCTGCAAGGAAGGCCGTTGGGGAGGGAGAGACAAAGGTGTGGGCCGAGAGAAGAGGCTCAAGGGCTGGCGGCGGGAGGAGAGGGTCGTCCCGCTTGAGTCCGTGAATCCGCAGTGGCAGGACCTGATCGCGGTCTGGTCCCCCACGACATTCCCGCGCCGGTTATGATCCCTCGCATAACTCGCCTCGAACAACACGAGGCGAGTCGCTCGGGATGACAGCGAGTGTGAGTTAGAGGTAAGGCTTTCTGCCGTTGCCGCCACCCGCGTCTCATCCCCCCGGCGACACAAACTCCACCCCCGGAAAGCAACTCCGATACCTCCTGTTATCCCGCGTCAGCAACCTCAGCCCTGAGACCGCGGCGTGGGCGCCGATGAAGAAGTCGGGGAGCGTGGAGGTGCGCGCGCCGCCGCGCCGGCGATAGCGCACGAAGGCCTTCCCGGCAAGGAAAGCGGCCTCGAGGGGGAGGGGAAGTCGGCGGAACATGTCGTCAGGCAGGGCCGCCTCCAGGTCCTCGATCCGGTCAAAGCCGATGGACACCTCGGCGTAGATGATCGGGTTGAGGTAGAGCGTGCTCTCGCTGGCGCCTCGCTCCAGCGCGGCGGAGGACCACTCGTACCAGGTCGGGTCCTCGGTCAGCACATCGAGGAGCACGTTGCTGTCCACCAGCACCCCGCGCATCACTTGCCCCGCGTCAGCGCCATAATCTCATCGGTGGTCAGCCGGACGGTACCGCGGCCGCGGAGGTGCTCCACGATGCGCCGGCCGCGGAGGTGCGCTTTCCTGACCGGGATCAGCTTGATCGTCTTGCCCTCCACCCGGAATTCCACCTCCGCGCCGGGTTGGAGATCGAGCTGCTCGCGGATCTCCTGCGGGATGGTCACCTGTCCTTTCGTGGTCACTTTCATCGCGCCCTCCTATTCCTACCAGTAAGAGTATTACCAACTCCGCAGACTGTCAATCTCAAGCGAAGGGATGGAGAAGGGCCGTTGCCGCTATTCATTTCATCTGTGTTCATCTGTGGCCAAAACAGAAACGGCGAACCTTTCGGCCCGCCGCTCCCCACACCTGTACTCCGCTGCCAGCGCTACGTGACCGCTTCCACCGTCGTGATCTCAGGCACCTGCTGCTTGAGATAGCGCTCGATGCCCATCTGCAGCGTCATCTGCGCCATGGGGCAGCCGTGGCACGCGCCGGTGAGACGCACCTTCACCACACCCTCCTCCGTCACCTCCACCAACTCCACATCCCCGCCGTCTCGCTGCAGAGCCGGCCGGACGTCCTCCAGCGCCGCTTCCACCTTCTCTTTCATGATCGCTCAGCTCCTAGGGTGAATCCGCCGTCTCTACTATACCCCAAACCCGCGGCGCGGACCTACCCCGCTTTCCAGACGGTGTGTGCCGCTGTTCGCCCAACCCTACTCTGCGGTCTCCTGCAGGGTGCGGGAGAAATTCCACTTCCGAAAGATCTCCTGCGCCTCCGGGGTCTTGAGCATCTCGATCACCTGCTTGCCGCCCTCCGGGTCCTTGCAGCCTTTCACCACCGCAGCCTCGCAGGAGAACTCGGAATAGTAGTTGGCCTCGATCAGCCCGACTACCTTGATGTTCTTGGGCTTGGCCGGCGGCTCGCCCTTGATGTGCACCTCGCCCACGCAGGGATAGTAGCCTATGCTCGCTTCCACCTGCCCCTTGTCGCCCATCTCCTTGCCATCCGCGGCGTATTGGGGCTGGATCACCTTGTCCTTGACCTGGTCCCAGATCCCCGCGCCGCGCAGCGCCTCCATCCCGTGCTTGCCCACCGAGTTCATCTTGGGATCGGGCACGGCGATGGTCTTGACCGACGACTTCGCCAGGTCCTTGATGTTTGCGACCCCGCCGGGGTTGTCGGCGGGGACCGTGATCGCGAGCGCCTCGTCGGCGTATTTCGTGCGCGTGCCCTCCAGCACCAGCCCGGCCTGCTGGACCAGGTCCACCTCGTGGTCGCCCATGCTCAGGAACGCATCCGGCTTTTCCTTGCCGTCCACGATCTTCTGGACGATGGTCACCATGTTCTCCGGCATCCAGTCCAGTTTCACGCCGGGGTTCTGCTTCTCGAAGAGTTCGGCCACCTCGGAGAACGGTCCGACCTGCCCGCACGGGACCATCACCGAGATCGTCTTCTCGGTCTTGCCGCTGGTGTTCGGACTCGTGTTCTTCCCGCAACCGGCCGCCAGGGCGACCGTTGCGAGGATCGCTGTTACCATCGTCCATCTCGTCACTCGGGTCATGCTCTCCTCCTCGTGAGACAAAGCCGCGCACAGCCGCGCGAGTTTATGCTATGCGGCCCGGCCGACAGAGTTGTGAAGGAAATACGGCGATTCTGGGAGCGGGCTGGGCCGCGTTGACGCTCGCTGGCAGGCGGTATCGAGGTGGGAGAATACATGCTATACTGCTCGGCGAGCG
>CAZUGW010000104.1:8841-9668 GCA_964620055.1 uncultured bacterium | reverse complement strand
GACTGGGCCGCCCCCTTCGCGCGTCTATCCCCCGCGCACGGAGTTATAAACAACCGTTGTACTGCTCGGAACGGAAGACGCTAGAAACATGTAGTTTTGTTCTCCATGTCAAACAAGTAGTTTACTTGCATCTTTCCCCTCTCCTATTGACAAGGATATGTATAATACACGGGGAAGGGGGCAGGCACCCCCGGCACTCCTTGCAGCTTCGCCGAGTCTCAGCCGTGCGGTCCCGTCGTTCACTCCATCTCCGCGAGGTCATCATGTGCGAGCAGACTTTGGTCGAACAGGCGATCCTCTCCCTCCGGGAGACGGACTACAGCAGAAACCTGCGTTACCAGCGTAACTGGCGGTACTACCGAAACGTCCCATACGAGGGCGCGCGGTCAGACGTCGGCGCGCGGATGCGGGCCATCTTCAACCACATCACCAAGATCGTGGACACCGACGCGCGGTTCACCATGGGCGAGCGCCTTCAGGTGCAGGCCGATCCCGACGTGGAGGGCGCCATCAACCGGCTCTGGGAGTGGAGCAACCTCCAGCAGGAGAAATACCTTCTCTGCCGCTATGGCGCGGTGTGCGGAGACGCGTTTCTCAAGGTCGTAGACAACCGTCCCTGGGAGATGAACCCGGACCCGGACCCCGAGGCGCCGGTGCGCCTCACCGTCCTACCCCCCGACGCCGTCGCCCCGCGTTACGACCCGCACGACCGCACCCGCATGCTCGCCTGCAAGATCGAGTATGTCCACGGTCGGGAGATTCATAAGGAGACTATCACCGCAGACGAGATCAGCCTCTACGACTCCCACGACCCGGACCGTGTCGCC
>CAZUGW010000104.1:5812-8831 GCA_964620055.1 uncultured bacterium | reverse complement strand
TCTACCCCAACCCGCTGGGCTTCATCCCCATCGTTCACATCCGCAACCTGGACCTCGGGGAGGAATTCGGTCTCTGCTCCTTCCACCATCTCCGTCTACTCGTAGACTCCCTTAACGAGCTCGCCTCCTTCATGTTCGACATCATCAAACTGTACGCCGACCCGGTGATCATCGGCCGCGGCCTGGATCGGGGTTCGCTGCGCAAGCAGACCGTGGACGACGCCGGCCGTCCCGTCGCCACCGTCTGGTGGGTCCCGAACCCGGATGGCAGCTTCCAGTTCCTGGAATGGAACGGCAACCTCCCCGACGTGCTCGCCTTCCTGGACCGCCTCCAGGACTCCATTGAACGCAACACCCCTGAGCTCACGCTCTCCTCCCTCCGCGACCGGCAGGACATCAGCGGCTACTCCACCTCCCTGCACCTGGTGGAGCTGACGCGCAAGATCAGCGAAATGCGCGGCAACTACTTCACGGGACTGGAGCGGGCGAATCGGATGGCCCTGCGGATTCTGGAGATGCAGGGCCACGCGCCGTTCGGGGACATGACTCACCGCATCATCGCCGACCCGGTGCTGCCGGTGGACGACGAGCGACAGTTGCGCGTGCTGCAGATGGAGAACCAGGTGTTGCGCATCAAATCCCGCGCCACGGTCGCGGCGGAGCGGGGGGTGGAGAATGTGGCGGCGGAGCTGCGTAAGGCCGATTCCGATACACCGCGGCCGCCCGACTTCGGGAATACTGTCACCGGGAGTTAACAGCCTTGAGCGAGGCGATGGGCGAGCGGAGTCAGGTGCAGCAACCTTCGGCCCTATCTCTGTTGCCGCGGCTGGGCACGTTCCTCTACCATCTCGCCCGCGAGCCGCGGGTGCCTTGGACGGTGAAGGCGGCGGTGGTGGGAATGGCGGTGTATCTCGCCTCGCCCGTTGACCTGATCCCGGACTGGATTCCCGGGGCCGGCTATCTCGACGACATTCTGCTGATGGGCATCGTGATCAACTACGTCTTCGCCAAGATCCCCGAGGAGGTGCTGCTCGAGCACTGGGGCGAGGACATCGAGACCTTGCGCGGGCTTCGCCCCGCGCGCAAGCGGAAGACCGGATAGTCGGACTGCGAAATGAAGAAGTGAGTACCGCGCGGGCGCGAGTTGCGTCGGCGCTATCTTTTTGGCCAAGGAGAGTGTCATGTCTCATGCCCCTGAAACGCCTGGGCGCACCACTGCAGGCGAGACGCCTGCGCTCCCAGGGCCGCAGGAGAACGATGCGCCGGAGTCCCAAGCCCCTCAGTCGCCGCAGCAGAAGCAGGAGTTCTACTGGCGGCGGCAGGCGGAGAAGCTGGAGAAGGAGCTGGCGGCCGCGCGGGCGGAGCGCGAGGCCGAACTCAGTCGCGTGACCCGCGATCGTGACGAGGCCTCGCAACGCGCGGCCGAAGCCGAGTGGCGCGCGCAGCGCCTGACGGCCCTGGCGGAGGCGGGACTGTCGCCGGAGTTGCAGGCCCTCGTGCCGGAGGCCGATCCGGAGACGGTGGCCGCGTACGTGGAGAAGCTCAAGCCCATTGCGGAGAAGCTGGCGCGGCCGATGCCGCGCGGTCTGACGGTGACCAATCCCCCCAACCCGGCCGGGTCGGAGGACGGCCGGTTGCAACGCCTCGCTTCCGAGGCCTCCCGGGGAGATCGCCGCGCCTTGCGCGAGTACGCTCACCTCAGAGAACGCGTCAAGTCCATTCACTAGGGAGGAACCATGCCTTTCAACGGCCTTGCCACATACGACAACTTTGACGGGATCGGAGAGGACGTCTCCGATCTCGTCGCGTTTCTGGCCCCCTTCGAGACGCCGCTGCTGGACGCGCTCGGCGCGGCCGATCGGCCGGCCACGAATGTGAAGCACGAGTGGCTGGAGGACACGCTGAACCCGACCACCGACGTGGTCTCCACCGCGGTCTCCTCGGCGACGGGGAGCGGCGTCGTGGTGGTTGCGCACCCGACGTACTTCCGGGTCGGCGACGTGGTGCAAGTGGACAAGGAAGTGATGATGGTCACCGCCGTGTCCGACACCAGCACCATCGCCATCACCCGCGGGTTCGGCGGCACCAGTGGGGCCGCACACGCGGCCGGGACGACCGTGACCATCATCGGCAACGCGGCCCTGGAGGGCGAGGAGACGGACGAGGATCGCTCCACGCGCCAGGTGCGCAAGTCGAACTACTGTCAGATCATGAAGGTCGGGGTGAAAATCTCCGGCACCGCGCAGGCGGTGGGCTGGCTCACCACCGGCGACAAACTGGCCGATGCGAAGGTGATGCGGCTGCGCGAGCTGCTGCGCGATCTGGAGAAGACCATCCTGCTGGGCCGCACCGACGTCTCGACCATCGGCTCGGACACGGCGCGGCGCACCCTGGCGGGCATCGTGTGCTCGCTCGCGACCAACGTGCAGTCCGCGGCCACGCTCACGGAGAGCGCGCTGGGGAATCTGCTCCAGGCCTGCTACAACGCGGGCAGCCGGGACGTTGACCTGATCGTAGCCCCGCCGAAGCAGAAGCGGGTGATCTCCGGCTGGAACAACAGCCGGGTGCATGTCACCAACGACACCAACGCCTATCGCAACGTGGTCGAGGTCTACGAGTCCGACTTCGGCGCACAGCGCGTGATCATGAGCCGGTGGCTGCCGGACGACATGGTACTCGCGCTCGACTCCAGCCGGCTCAAGGTGGTCCCGCTCGCCAGCCGCTCGTTTCAGTACGAAGAGCTGGCCAAGGGCGGGGACTATCTGCGCGGGCAGATCGTGGGAGAGTACACCCTGGAACTGCGCAACGAGAACGCGCACGGGGTGTTGACGGGACTCGCGTAGGGGCACGACATGTCGTGCCCAGATTAGCCGACTCCCGGGGGCACGGCATGCCGTGCCCCTACGTCGCCTCACCTCCTCGGGACGGGCCGGGCGCGGAGACGCGCCCGGCCCGGAAGTTACGGCAGGAGACGAGCTCCTGCCCAACGAAGGCCCGCCCATGATCTGCCGCCAGAGAC
>CAZUGW010000104.1:0-5802 GCA_964620055.1 uncultured bacterium | reverse complement strand
AGGAGGTTCTGGCACGAGGGATGATCGCGCCCCGCGATCTGGAGAAAGCTATGATCTTCGACTGCCACGTTCACTTGCCGTCGCCGGGGTTGGGGAAGACCTGGGAGTGGTATCCGTGTACGCCGGACGTGGCGAGCGCGGTGGGGTATCTGAAGCGGTGCGGGGTGGATCGCGCGCTCGCGAATTCGATGCGGGGGGAGATAGCGAAGACGCCGGAGGAGATGGTGGCGGGGAACGACGAGGCCTTGCAGGCGGCGCGGGACTACCCCGAAATGCTCGTGCCGGCGGCGCTGATCAACACGAACTTCGGCGAGGAGGCGGTGGCGGAGATTCGTCGCTGCCGCGAGGCCGGGATCGTGTGGATCGGAGAGTTGTGCGGATATGCGGGAGGCTACACATATGACACCGATAACTTCTCCCGTGCCGCGGCGTTAGCGGGTGAGTTGAACATGGTGGTGCAAGTGCACGTGGACGACACGCCGGACATGGACCGGCTGTGCCGGGAGTTCCCGCAGGTCACCTGGGTCCTGCCGCATCTCGGCGACCACGTCCAGGAGTGCCTGGAGCGATGTGAGTTGGCGGCGAAGCACCAGAACCTGTATCTCGACATCTGCGGGCACGGGTTCCAGCGCATGGGGATTCTCGAGTATGCGGTGAAGTGCGCGAGCGCGGACCGGGTGCTATTCGGGAGCGATTACACCATCAACGACCCGGCGGGGGTGATGGTGCGGGTGCAGAAGGCGGACTTCGACGAGGAGACGAAGGCGAAGGTGTTGGGGGGGAATGTGGTGAGGATGCTGGGGGAGCGCGGGGTGAGGGTGTAGTCTCAGACACAAAGGCACTAAGGCACGAAGCCATGATCATTGATTGCCACGTGCATCTGCCGTCGCCGAGTTTGGGGGTGACCATTGAATGGGCGCCGTTCACGCCAGACGTCGCGAGCGCGATCGCATATCTGAAGCGGTGCGGGGTGGAGCGCGCGATTGCGGCCTCGTTCCGCGCCACCGAGGCGCGGACGCCGGGGGAGATGCGGGCGGGGAATGACGAGACGATGGAGCTGGCGCACGCCTATCCCGAGATCCTGATCCCGGGGTGCTGCGTCAACCCGAACTATCCGGATAAGTCTATTGCGGAGCTGCGGCGCTGCCGAGAGGCCGGGATCGTGTGGGTGCACGAACTGGTCGGGTACATCGCCGACTACACGTATGATACCGAGGGGTTCGCGCGGACGATGGCGGCGGCGAGCGACCTGGGGATGGTGGTGCAGATTCACTCCGAGGGCACGGAGATGGATCGCATCTGCGGCGAGTTCCCGCAGGTGACGTGGGTGCTCGCGCACCTGGGCGACAGCCGGGAAGAGTGTAGGGCGCGGTGCGAGCTGGCGGCGAAGCACCCGAACCTGTATCTCGATCTCTCCGGGCACGGGATCCAGCGGATGGGGGTGCTGGACCTGGCGGTGCGGTGCGCGGGGCCGGAGCGGGTGCTGTTCGGGAGCGACTATCGGGAGCGACTATACGGTGAACGATCCGGCGGCGGTGATGGCGACGGTGCGGGCGTCGTATCTGGAGGAGGGGGTGAAGGAGAAGGTGTTGGGGGGGAATGTGGGGAGGATGTTGGGGGAGCGCGGGGTCAGGGCCTGACCTGCGACGGCCGAGAATGGTGCAGGGAAGCGAGCATGTTCGTGGAATTAACCACTAGGCCGGGGCAGTGAGTTCGCGAGCGGCGCGTGAGGCAGTATAGTGGTGCTGTGCATGGCGCGGTGAGAAGGCGCGGAGAGACGACATGAATGCAGCCTCGGAGCGAGTTGCGTTTCCCTTAACGTTCCTGTTCAGGCGCGAGGATGACCAGTGGGTGTCGTTGGCCTGCGAAGTGGATGTCGCGTCATGCGGCGAGACGCTGGAAGCGGCGCGCGACGGCCTCCAGGACGCCGTGGAGCTCTATGTCTCGTACATGCTGCAGAACGGGATGCGCGAATCTATCTCGCGCCCTGTACCGAAAGACTTGCTGACCGAGTTCGCAAGTGAGGCGGCGGACAGCCTCCAGGTTGAACGGCACACACTGCTTGTTCTCCTTCAGGCGGCGCCGGAGATGGAGTTCATACCGACGGGCATAGGTCCGACGGTGTGCGACCTGATCTTGCCGGTAGTCACGACCCGCTAGATGGCTCGTTTCCCGGCGAGATCATCGCGTCAGATTGAGGAACTCCTCGCGCATTTCGGATTCCGATTTGACCGGACCGGGCGGCATGGCGATCTGTGGGCTCCGCCTCTTCCGGGAAGGCCGGTGCCTGTTCCGCGCAACAAGAGCTTCATCCCGGGCGGGACCGTGCAGGCCATCCTGCGCGAAGCGGGCATCAGCCGCGCCCAAGCACTGGAGTTCTGGGGCATCGAATAGTGGCTAAGTGAAGATGGATGGCGCATCAGCGGCGGACACCACCCGGTGTCCGCCGCTCGCATTTCAGCCAGAGGCTGACAAGTGGGGAGGCCGGCGCGAGGGCGGCGCGTCTGTCTCCCCGCCCATTTCCCGCCGAAGGCGGGCAAGCCGCCGGAGGCGGACGAGTGAGGAGGTGTGGCGTGCTGGACATCGTCTTCTACACCGAGGGACTGCCGTTCGATGGGCAGACGCCGTTCGAGCGGTCGTTGGGCGGGTCGGAGAGCGCGGTAGTGTTCATGGCGCGGGAGCTGGCCCGGCGCGGGCATAGGGTGCGAGTCTTCTGCCCGTGCGAGCGGCCGGGGCGGTATGAGGGGGTGGACTACGAGGACCTGACGGAGTGGCCGGAGTTCGCGGAGCTGCGGACGTGCGAGGTGTTCGTGTGCACGCGGCATCTGCGCGGGCTGACCGCGCCGGTGCGGTCGCGGGTGAATGTGGTGTGGAATCACGACCTGCTGCCCAAAGAGGCGGCGTCGCAGATGATGTCGCTGATGTACAAGACAGACCGGCTGTTCGTGCTCTCCGAGTTCCACAAGTCAGCGTTCCAGCGACACCTCAGCGTGCCGGAGGAGCGGTACGTGGTGACGCGCAACGGCGTGGATCTCGACCTGGTGGACGAGGCGATTGAGGGGGTGGAGCGCGACCCGGAACGGGTGCTCTACACCAGCCGGCCGGAGCGGGGGCTGGACGTGCTGCTGACCCTGTGGCCGGAGCTGAAGCGCCGCCGGCCGAACCTGAAGCTCGGCATCGCGTTCTACGAGAACCCGGGGCCGGACGCGCAGATGGCGGAGTACCTGCGGACGTTGCGGAGCGTGGCCGAGGCCTTGCCCGACGTAACGCTGCTGGGCGGGCTGACGAAGCGGGAGCTGTACCGCGAGCTGGCGGGCTCGGCGCTGGTGCTCTACCCGGCGACGTTTCCCGAGGTGAGTTGCATCAGCGCGATGGAGGCGGCGGCGTGCGGGACGCCGATGGTGGCGTCGCGATACGGCGCGCTGAAGGAGACCATCGCCGACGGCGAGAGCGGGGTGCTGATCCCGGGCGACCCGCACACCGAGGAATATCAGCAGGCGTACGCGGAGGCGGTGGAGGCCCTGCTGAACGACAGTGCGCGCTGGGCGGAGATGAGCGCGGCAGCGCGGCGGAGGGTGGAGGAGGGGTACCAGTGGCGCGAGGTCGCGGCGGAGTGGGAGCGCGAGTTCGAGGGGTTGATGGCGAGCAGCACCGGCAAGCAGCAGACGGTGTCGGTGTGCATGATCGTGAAGAACGCACAGGGGACGCTGTATCGGTGCCTCGACAGCGTGAAGGAGATCGCAGACGAGATCATCGTGTGCGACACGGGGTCGAGCGACCGGACGATGAAGATCGCGCGGGAGTACACGGACAAGGTGACCAGCATCCCGTGGAGCGACGACTTCGCGGCGGCGCGGAATCGCAGCCTCGCGGCGGCGACGAGCGATTGGATCCTATGGATTGATGCGGACGAGTATCTGCTGGGCGGCGAGCACCTGGGAAAGTACCTGCGGGACAACCTGTATCAGGGATACGTGATCCGCCAGCACCATCACGCGATTGACGCGCAGTTCAAGCCGGACGTGCCGGTGCGGCTGTTTCGCAATCACCGAAACATCAAGTTCTTTGGCTGCATTCACGAGCACCCGGAGACGGAGCTGAATGCGGGGATCGCGCCCTCGGTGATCCTGAGCGATGTGCACATCATGCACGACGGATATGTCACCGAGGCGATTCGGCGCAAGCGATTCCTGCGCAACCTGCCGCTGCTGCTGAAGGACCGCAAGCGCAACCCGCAGCGGCGGCTGGGGCTGGTGTTCCTGGAACGGGATTACGTGCATCTGGCGCGGTACGAGTTGGAGCGGACGCGCGGGATGATGACGGAGAAGGCGCGCGGCTATCTGGAGCGGGCGGTCGAGATCCACCGCGAGCACTTCACCGCGCCGGAGGATCCGCTGCATGGGTATAGCCTGCCACTATATCAGTCGGCGCTGGAGTTGCTCGGGGCGGGATTCGAGCTGGGGTATTTCCTGCAGATCAGCGACGGGTCGGCGGGGCGCATGCCGCCGAGCGACCTCCAGCGTCGCCGGGTCGCGGACGAGGCGGAGGCGCGGGAGTTCCTGGAGTGGCACTTTGGGCAGTTGATGAAGGAGGCGAGGGGGGAGGAGGGATTTTCGTTTGAGGAGTCGGGGCCATAGGAGACAGCGATGCCATACTGCACACCAAACGACGTTCGTCTCAAAGCCGTGGGGATGACCGAAGAGGTCATCCCTGATGTTTCGTCCGGCAGCCTCAACCTGACAACGTGTATTGCAGAGGCGGAGGTGGAGATCGAGGAGGCGGGGAGGACGGGGGACTACGAGGTCCCGTTCGACCCCGTGCCGGAGTTGATCGGGCAGCTTGCCGCGACCGGAGCGCTGGTGCGAGCGAGGCGGGCGCTGGAGCTGGCCGGTGAGGACGACCCGTACCGTCGGGAGTACCAGATTGGGCTGGAACTGCTAAGGCGGGGGCAGTTTGACCTCGGGACGGTGACGGTGAACAGCGAGTCGGTGACGATGCCGATGGAGGAGGGCGACTGGGTGCAACTCGCCCATCGCGCGGTCTGTCTGGGCAGTGTGACCGTGACGGACGCGTCGTCGAGCTTCACGTATACCGAGGGGCGGCGCGTCTATGAGCCGGACTATCGCCCCGAGGCCATCAAGGACTACGTCGTGGACCACGATCTGGGCCGGCTGCGGCGGACCCGGGAGAGCCGGATCGCGCCGGGGCAGGGGGTGAAGGTGAGTTACGAGTACTACCGCCGCCAGGCCGGTCGGCCGCAGAACCTGGGGTACGCGGGGCGGACGGCGGAGGTGGGCGAGGTGAGGAGGGGATAAGACGAAGAGGCGAGGAGGCGAGGGAATCGAGGGGCGACCCAACGGGTCGCCCCTACTTTGGGCTAGGGAGACAGCGATGGCGCATCCGGTGTCGAGCAGGTTCGTGCCGATCAGGGAGGCGCTGTGCGAGGTGTTGGGCGCGGCGCCGCCGTTGGAGGAAGTGAGAGTCATCGTGAAAGACCGGGAGCACTTCGCGCGACTCCCGGCCAGCCAGCACCCCGCGCTGGGCGTGTTCTACGCGGACGGCGTGGGAGCGGAGCGGGCGCGCTGGGCGGGCAACCGGCGAGACCACAGCTACGAGTTCGAGGTGCACGTGGCGGTGCGATCGCTGGAGAGCGCGCAGGCGTGCGAGGACCTGCTGTTAGCTTACGTCGAGGCCGTCGAGGAGGCGCTGCGCGCGGCCCCGACACTGGGCGGGCTGGTGCGGTGCATGACGGTGAGCCTGGTGCGCCGCGCCGGAGCGAAGGTGGACACGAACTGGCACGCG
>CAZUGW010000103.1:5181-9809 GCA_964620055.1 uncultured bacterium | reverse complement strand
AGTGCGAACACCATCGCCACCATTACCAACCACCGCGTTCTCATGCTATCACTCTCCTGGATTCGTCCCCGCCGCGGGCTGCTGGTCGCCGCCCTGCAGCTTCTCTGGAATCGCGAGCCCCTTGTTCTGAGCCTCGGCCACCACCGCCGCCACCAGCCCCCGAATCTGCCCGTACTGCGCCGCGCTCGGATTGTAGCGCGCGAAGCTGTCCGCCAGTAGGTCCAGATTCCGGCCCGCGCTCTTCGCGTCGTTTTCCCGAAGGTTCACGCGAATCAGCGCGACCCGACCTTCGATATCATCGCCCTGGAGGCTGAGCGCCTTCTCTAGTCGCTGCCGCGCATCTGTCAGCGGCCAGCTCTGGGCCAAGCTCATCTGCGTCAGCCATCCCGCCGCGCGGGAGTAGTCCGGGGCCGCGTCGAGGGCCTTGCGGAGGTGCTCGGCCGCCGCCTTCTCCTGACCGGAGTTCATCTCCTGGAAACCCAGGAAGGCCCACGCATCCGCGTCCTTCGGGTCGGCCTCCGTCGCCCTCAGGAGCGCCTCCCGTGCGTGCGTCCGATCACCCTGCAAGTCGTAGCACTGCCCCAGGTAGAAGTAATCCCGATTCGCCCCATGCGCCCGCCGCACGCCGTAGAGATCGGAATTCACCAGCAGCCCGAACGCCACGAGCCCAACCGCGCTCCGCAGGAGTACGCGCTTATCTCTCTGCTTCACCGCCCGCGCGACCTCCCCCACCGCGAATCCCGCGAAGGAGAACAGCGCCGGCAGCATCACCGCGCGATAACGGCCGGCGACGAAGACGATCACGATAGAGAGCATGATGGCGGCGATGGCCAGCGCCAGCACCCGCGCGTCTCGGTTGCGCCGCGCGCCTCGCGTCATCCCCAACAGCCCGAGCACCCCCACCACACTGAAGCCGAGCGGCAGCGCGCGCAGCAGCGACGCGTGCTCTCTCCCCCAATAGAAACTCACATTGTTCGGCACGTCATAGCCGTTCCAATATAGGTAGACCTTCTTCACCAGCAGGGCGAGCGCTCTCCCTGGCTGCTTCCGCCAGAACTCCACCGCGCGGCTCTGGTAGAACTTGTCCTGCTGGTGTGCGGTGAGCCAGCCCAGGTGTTTCCACTCGTACCAACTGCGCTCCCAGGCGACACCCGCCGGGATGGGCGAGTAGCCGTCGGCGTTCGCGTTGTTGCCGGTGTAGAAGTTGATCCCGCCGTTGGTGGCGATGGGGATGAACTCGTGCGTGAGATAGGCGTTGCGGAGGGTGATGGGCAGGATGATCAGCGCCAGCCCGCCGAGGAAGGCGAACGCCATCGCGCGCACCTCCTCCCCCTCCCGATCCTTCCGTAGCCAGACCAGCAGTAGCACCAGCGCCAGCGGCGCGAGCACGAGCAGGTTCGGCCGCGCTATCCCCAGCAGCCCGAGCGCTACGCCCGTCCCCAGCCAGCGCCAGACGGTGGGCCGGTCGAGCGTGTACAGTAGCGCCAGCAGGAACGCCGCGCTCAGGAACGTCGCCAGCGACGTATCGAGCAGTTCGCCCTCGTTGAAGATCTGCGGCGCGAACACCGCCGCCATCAGCCCCGCGATCAGCCCCGCCCTCTCGCCGAAGGCCTTGCGCGCGAGCAGATAGGTCAGGCCGCAGGTCAGCGCGCCCAGGACCAACTGCAGCACGTGGGCGGAGAGCAGCGCGCCATTCCCGTCGCCGAAGAGCCAGATGCTCCAGGCCAGGAAGTAGGAGTAGAGCGGGGCCTTTGCCAACCCGGCGTCGCTGCCCATCCAGAGCGGCGTCTGGGTCATCGTCACCGCCCACTGATACTGCGACCGCGCGTCGAGGACCGGGTGGAAAAAGAAGGGCCACGGCCTGATCTGGAGCAGATAGACCAGCCGCAGCGCCAGCGCCACCAGCGTGATCGCCCCGGCCCACAGCGACATTCGTTTCGAGTCGTGTGTGTTCTCCACCATGCCGCTCGTCCCCAGTGTCATGTTATGTTCTACGGAGGCGGGTGGTCTCCTGCGCAGCGCAGGACCTTTCCTAGTTGGGCAGGAGCTTGTCTCCTCCCAGAGAATGATGACCCCATGATCCTCATCACCGGCGGCACCGGGTTCGTGGGACGGCATCTCGCGGCGCGCCTGCTCGCCCAGGGCGAACCGGTTCGCCTGCTCGCGCGAAAGCAAGTGGAGATCGCCGGGGCGGAGGTCCATCCTGGCGACGTCCGCGACGTCGCCTCCGTCGTCGCCGCGGCGCGGGGCTGCCGGGCCGTGATCCACCTCGTCGGCATCATCCGCGAGACCCGCGGCGTGACCTTTGAGCGCGTCCACGTCGGCGGCACGCGGTCTGTGATCCAGGCCTGTCAGGAGGCGGGGGTGGCCCGGCTGTTACACATGAGCGCGCTGGGGGCCAAGCCGGGCGGGACCGCCTACCATCGCACCAAGTGGGCCGCCGAGGAACTGGTGCGCGCCTCCGGCCTCGCCGCGACCATCTTCCGCCCGGCGGTAATCTTCGGCGCGGGCGGCGAGTTCATTCCGACCTTACGCCAACTCCTCCACTCCCCCAGCCCCGTGATCCCGATCCTCGGCCCCGGCCTCTCCCTGCTTCAACCCATCTGGATCGAGGACGTGGCGACGTGCTATCTGGGCGCGCTGGATAACCCGGAGACCGAGGGCCGCGCCTACGAACTCGGCGGCCCGGAGACCTTCGGCTTCGAAGAGCTCGTGGACCTGATCGCCGCGGACGAAGGGGTGGACAAGCGAAAGCTCCACCTCCCCCTCCTCCTCGCCCGCCCCGCCGTCGCCGTCCTCAGCCGCCTCCTCCCCAACTTCCCCATCACCTCCGACCAACTCACCATGCTACTCGAGGACAGCGTGTGCGACATCAGGGAGATGCGCGAGACGTTCGGGGTGGCGCCGGTGTCGCTGCGAGAGCATCTGAGGGATTGACCTGCTGTGGGAACAATGCTGAGCGCAGGCCCGTCTAAGCATTGGAGAGAGTGGCCATGACCCAAAGGCGTGACAAGGTCGCGGTAGTCGTGCTGTTAGCCCTGTTGTTCGCACTGGCAGGGCTGCGAGATGAGGCATCCGCAAACCGGGCGGGCATCCGCAGGGAACGGCGGTCTGTAGAGACACTCGTCGGGTTGGCAGGAAGCCCTGATCCCACAGCTCGTGTGGATGCGCTGCAGGGCCTGCACACTCTACGCGATGTGCGCGCCCTGCCGATATTCCTGTCCCAACTCAAAGACCCCGATGCACGAGTGCGAGCGGAAGCTGCTCGGACGCTCGCCTATTCGGGGGAACCGCGCGCGGTACCACCGCTGATCGCGCTCCTCCAGGACCCAGATGAGACGGTGCGAGCCGCCGCGGCCCTCTCCCTGGACTTGCGAGACAGCCGCGCCTTGCCGCCGTTGCTCGCCGCACTCCACGATCCGTCAGGCAAGGTGCGGAGCTATGCGGCGACCTCGCTTGGAGCCGACAAGAGCGGCCGTGCGGTAGAGCCATTGATCGCCCTCCTCAATGATCCCGCACCGGACGTCCGGTCCGCCGCCGCCACCTCCCTCGGGCTCGGGACGGACAAGAGCGGCCGCGCGGTAGATCCCTTGATCGCCCTCCTCAATGATCCCGCACCGGACGTTCGGGTTGCCGCGGCAGGCGCCCTGGGGCGGATCGGCGACCCTCGTGCCGTCAGGCCTCTGCTCGCCGCCTTCCGGCGAGAGCAGCAGACCTGGCAGAAGCACGTGCTCTACGCCCTTGCCGGACTGAGGGCGCGGGAGGCCGTGGAGCCGCTGATCAGGCTGCTGGAGCGCGGAGATTGGCTGGACCGAATGGACGCGGCGGACGCGCTGGGCCAGATCGGCGACAGCCGCGCCTTCGGGCCACTCCTCAGGGCCGTGAAGGACCCGAGTATCTCTGAGCATGCCGGGGAAGCACTGGCCTACGTCGGAGGGGCGAGAGCGATTCCGAGTCTGACGCGTCTGCTGCGGCACCGGAACCCGGACGTGAGGGCAGGCGCGGCGCTGGGGTTGAGGTACACACGCGATCCAGGGGCCGTACCCGCTCTGGTCTCGGCGCTGAAGTCCTCGGACGATGGAGTGGCGGGGGAAGCCGCGTTGGGACTCGGTGAGATCGGAGGCCCGAAAGCCGCCGACGCGTTGCTCGCGGTCGCGCGGAGGGGGAGGGGAACGCCGTTCTTCCGCGGGAGGGTGTTGGATTCTCTGGGCGTGCTGAAGGAGCGGCGTGCCTATCCTCTGCTCCTTGCAGGGCTGCGAGACCCGGACAACGAGGTACGATCGAGTGCGGTCAGCGGGCTTGGCGGTCTCGGTGATCGCCGTGCCGTGGAGCCGCTTATCGTCCTGCTTCAGGACAAGGACAAGGACGTCCAGGCTGAGGCGGCCTCGGCCTTGGGTGAGCTAGGCGACGCGCGCGCGATCGATCCGCTGGTGCGGGCCGTGATCGGCCCCGACTGGGATCTGAATCAGGCCGCGGCGGCCTCCCTTGCGGAACTCACCGGACAACACCTCGGCCGCGACCCTGCCGCCTGGCAGCAGTGGTGGGGCAAGCACCAAGGCAAGTGACCGCCTCCCCCGCCTTCATCAGATACACCCCCAGAAACGGCACGTAGTCCGCATACCGATTGT